>NZ_JAPDCD010000006.1:95462-135255 GCF_027705695.1 Aeromonas sp. QDB62
CCGACCAGTATTCACCACATCACAGAATAATGTCGCGCACTACGCTGTCTTTGCGTTCCAGGTAATGGATCGACTTGATACGGCGAATGGTGCGCGACTTGCCACGGATCAACAGGGTCTCGGTGGTCGCCATCACGCCATCACTGGTGATACCGTCCAGCAGATCACCCTTGGTGATGCCGGTGGCGGAGAAGATGACGTTGTCATTCTTCGCCATGTCTTCCAGCTTGAGCACCTTGTTCACATCGATACCCAGCGCTTCGCAGCGGGCAATTTCCTGCTCGCCCAGTGCACGCACTTCCGGGCTGTCGCCCTTGACGCGGTGACGCGGCACCAGACGGGCCTGCATGTCGCCATCCAGCGCGCGGATCACCGCCGCGGAGATCACCCCTTCCGGTGCGCCACCGATGCCATACAGCATGTCGACTTCGCTGTCCGGCAGACAGGTGAGGATGGAGGCAGCAACGTCACCATCAGGAATGGCGAACACCCGCACGCCCAGACCCTGCATCTCCTTGATCGCCTTGTCATGACGCGGCTTGGCCAGCGTAATGACGGTCAGACGGGAGAGCGGCTTGCCCAGCGCCTTGGCCACGGACTTGAGGTTCAGCTCGAGAGCCTGATTCAGGTCGATGGCGCCTTTGGCCTTGGGCCCGACGATCAGCTTTTCCATGTACATGTCAGGTGCCTTCAGGAAGGAACCCTTGTCGCCCACCGCCAGCACAGCCAGCGCGTTGGCCTGACCCATGGCGGTCATGCGGGTACCCTCGATGGGATCGACCGCGATATCCACCGCGTCGCCGTGTCCGGTACCGACCTTCTCACCGATATAGAGCATCGGCGCTTCATCAATTTCACCTTCGCCGATAACAATCTCACCATCGATCTCGATCTGGTTGAGAATGTGGCGCATGGCCGCTACGGCCGCACCATCAGCGATATTCTTGTCACCACGTCCGAGCCACTTGTAGCCAGCCAGTGCAGCCGCTTCCGTCACTCGGGAAAACTCGATTGCCAGTTCACGTCTCATCGCATATCCAACCTATGGAGCTCGAAAACGGGCGGCATTCTACCACAAGGGCAAACCTTTGCGCACAAAAGTAGCCGTTGCGAGCAAGAATGTAGCCAATTCATCCAATTGCAACCCAATTGCCATCGACTCTTCACCCAACTGTCACCCCGCTGTCATCCCCGCTGCCTAGCATGGCCCCGTCTTCAAAACAAAAGCTTGCAACACAAGGGATTAAGATGAAAAAGCTGACTGTAGTGGCACTGGCTCTGACCGCAGCCTTCCAGGCTCAAGCCGTTGAAGTGTATAAAAATGACACCTCCATGCTGGATCTCTATGGCCGTATCTACGCCGGTCAATTCTTCGGTGACAAGAAAGAAAACGTCGATACTGCCAACCCGAATGGCACCAAGGATTACAGCGCCAAGCAAGGGGCCAACCAGTTTGTCCGCTTCGGCGCCAAGGCCGAGACCCAGATCCAGAGTGGTCTGAAGGCGCTGGCCCAGTACGAAGTGCAGATGTACATCAACGACAGCGAGAAGACCATCAGCGAGAGCTCCGACAACCTGCGTACCCGTCTGGCATTCGCCGGTGTGGGCGCTGACTGGGGCACCGTGACCTTCGGTCGCCAGAAAGGGGCCCCGGGCTTCCTGGCCGACTGGACTGATGTCTCCCTCTCTGACGGCTACGGCAACGACGCGCTGGGCGCCAAGACCGACACCTTCGCCACCAACCGTGCCGGTTCCGTGCTGAAATACTCCGGCCTGTTCAATGGCTTCCAGCTCGACACCAGCTACAAGTTCGACGGTGGTGACACCGAAGAGACCACCAGCAAGGATAGCGACGCGGCCTACGGTGCTGCCGTGGCCTACACCTTCCCGTTCAACCTGTCACTGGGTACCGCCTACAACGTCGGTATCCGCGACAAGAGCGGTGAAGAAGATGCCAAGCTGTGGCTGATCTCCGCCAAGTTCGACAACAAGGCCGCCTACGCAGCCCTGAGCTATGCCGATGGCAGCGACTTCCTGACGACCGGTACCGATCACACCGGTTGGGAAGCCGCACTGGGCTACAACTTCGAGAACGGCTTCGGTCTGATGGCGCTGTGGAACAAGCAGGAGCAGGACAAAGCCGGTACCAAGAAAGACAACGTGGATTACTACACCCTGGGTGCCCAGTACAAATTCAACAAAAACCTGCGGGTGATTGGCGAGTACCGCATCAACAATCTGGACAGCGTTGCCGGCAAGGCGACGGCCAACCAGGATGACTTCCAACTGGCTGCCCGCTACGACTTCTAATCGAAGTGTTGCGGATACCCAAAGCGCGATGGCTTGCCATCGCGCTTTTTGCTGGGCGCCATTCACGACCGGAGAAATTGGCCTAGGCTCATCAGACAAGGGTCTGCACGGGAGGTGAGAAAATGAGGGGTCAACTGCTTGTCACACTGCTGTTGTTGCTGTCCCTGCCGGCTCACGCCCTCTCTATCGCCATGGTGCTGTGGCGCGGCGAAACCGCAGCCGAAGCGGGCTTTCGGGCAGAGCTGACCCGCCTTGGCTATGAGGCCACCATCACCACCTATAACGCCGATCAGGATCGCACGGCGCTGGCGACCATGCTGCGCCAGCAGATGCTGCCGAAACTGGCAGAGTACGACTACATCTACACCTTTGGCACCACCGCCACCACCATGACCAAGAGTCTGCTGGCCAACCGCAAGCCACTGATCTTCAACGTGGTCTCCGATCCGGTCGGGGCAGGCATCCTCTCGGAAGACAAAGCCCAGAACAGCATGGTGGCCGGGGTCAGCAACATGGTGCCGATGGCGCTGCAACTGGCCAATGCCAGCGAGCATCTGGCCACCAGCAAGCGGCTGCTACTGCCCTTCAACCCGCGGGAGCAGAACACCCTGTTGGTGGCCGATATGTTGCTCAACGAGGCGAAACGCTATCAATGGCAGATGGTCACCTGGCGGATGGCCCCTGACCCACGGCGGCTGGACAACGAACTGAAGCGGCTGCAACAGGATGCCAAAAATGACATCGTCTTTCTGGCCGCAGACAGCTATCTGCTCTCCATCGCCCCCCGTTTGCTGAATGCACTGAACGAGGCCGCTATCCCCACCATCTGCAGTGCCGAACTGTTCGTCGAGCACGGCTGTAGTGTTGGCACCATCAGCAGCTACGAGGCGCTGGGCAAGATGGCCGCCGGGATCATCCACCGCCACCAGCAGGGAACACAGCTGCAGGATATTCCGTTGCAGACCGATCCCTATCCCAAGCTGGTGTTGGGACAACTGGGCAACGCCTCCACGCAGGAGGCGAGTCCCGAAAAGCCGAAGCCTTGATACAGATCTCGGCCAATCAGGCTCCGGGCGGGTATGCTGTTGGCCCCCATCGCCCGAGAGCCTGCCCCCATGAGCACTACCGTCTTTTTTGCCGTCCTGCTGGCCGCCCTGCTTCACGCCAGCTGGAATGCGCTGGTCAAAATAGGCGAAGAGCGGCTGGTGGGCGTGTCACTGGTGGCGATCTTCTCCGGGCTTATCGCCGCCGTGGCGCTGCTGCCGATGGGACTTCCCTCCGCAGCCGAGCTGCCCTGGCTCGGCCTCTCCATTCTGCTCCATACCGGTTACTGCCTGTTTCTCAGTCATGCCTACAATCAGGGCGATTTTGGCCAGATCTATCCGCTGGCCCGTGGCAGTGCCCCGCTGCTCGCCATGGTGTTAAGTGCCATGCTGCTGGGGGACTACCCCGGCTACGGCGGCATCATCGGCGCCTGCGTGCTGATCATGGGGGTCTTGCTGATGGCCTGGCGAGGGGGGCAGCAGCGCCTTGGCAGCAAAGCGGTTCGGGCGGCACTGATCACTGCCATGTTCACGGCGACCTATACCCTCTCGGATGGGGCCGGCGCCCGCGCAGGGGGTGAACCGGTGCGCTACACACTCTGGCTCTTTGCCTGTACCGGTCTGGCGATGCTGCTGGTGCTGATCGTCCACCAGAGGCGCAACGCGTGGCGCCAGATCCGCCGCCATGCGCTGTCAGGCATGGCGGGAGGCGCCATGTCACTGCTCGCCTACGGGATTGTTATCTGGGCCATGACCCAAGCCCCCATTGGCGTGGTCGCGGCGCTGCGTGAAAGCAGTGTGCTGTTTGCCATGCTGCTCTCGGTCTGGTTGCTGAAAGAGCCGCTCGGGCGCGTGCGACTGACCGCGGCGGCCATCATCACTGGCGGCGTGCTGCTGACCCGGCTGGGAGGATGAGACCTGGCGCCATTGGCGCGGGTCTATCTGGCAGGATGGTTTAATTCACTCCACCAATTATTCCGAACACGAATAATGGAAATAAGTGTCGGCCAGGGCGTAAATGTTTACATCCGCAACGTATCAATTAACTGGCAGGTCGGTTTATTTTAGCAACGGTTTCATTCGGGGAACTTACCTGCTGAACAGCATTAATGATAAAATCGTTCACAGTTAATTTTCGGCAACGCAGACCAATACCGCTCGTGGCCAAGGCCATGCAGCTCCGCCCATACATTCATTGACCGCCTGACGGGTAAGCCAGCCCTGTCAGCGTTGACCCGATCGTGCCAGCCACAACAGGATGACATGGCGCGATAGCGTTATTAATTGGCCCGGTTTCGTCTGTTTAATTTTTGATTACTTTAAATCCAGCACCATCAGGGAGTTTTAAATATGTCAGCAAAAAAGCTGAAGTTGGGTGCCTTTATATTGATGATATTAACATCGGTATTTGGCGTCACTAATATCGGGATCGGCTTCTATCGAATGGGATATGCCGCCATTCCGATGTTCGTGATCGGCGGTCTGTTCTTCTTCATTCCGTTCATCCTCATGATGATCGAGTTTGGCACCGGCTTTCGCAAGGAGGCGGGCGGCATCTTTACCTGGATGCGCCACTCGGTCTCGACCCGGTTCGCCTTTATCGGTCTGACCATGTGGTTCGCCTCCTACGTCATCTGGATGTTTGGCAAGGCGCTCTCCATGTGGGTGCCGCTCTCCTTCATGCTGTTTGGCCGCGACATCACCGTCATCCCGGTCACCCTGGGCACCGGCATCGACTTTGGCCCCTTTATTCTGGGGGTGGTCGCCATCGCGCTGGTTGCCACCGTCACCAAGCTCATCACCTTTGGTAGCGCCCGCTTCGCCAAGGTGGCGGCCATCGGCGGTCTCTCCGTGGTGGCGCTCAACGTGTTGCTGCTGGTCGGTGGCGTCTTCACCTTCGCGGTGAGCGGCATGACCCTGCAGGAGCCCCTCACCCAGGCATCACTGGCAGCCTCTCCCAATGCTGCGTTCAACGACATCATCCCCTTCCTCGGCTTCATGGTATTCGCCATCTTCGCCTACGGCGGGGTCGAGGCGATGGCCGGGGTGGCTGACGAGCTGGAAGATCCCGAGCGTGACCTCAAGCGCGGCATCTTCCTCTCCGGTGCCTTCATCGTGCTCTGCTACATCATCGGCTTTCTGGCGGTCGGCTCCATCATGCGCTGGAGCGACTTCCCGGCCGAGGGGATCACCTCACTCTCCGCCCTCTTCATCATCATGCTGGAGCTGGGGCGCCATCTCGGTGGCGAGTGGTTGGGGCAGGTGTTCATGCGCTTTGCCGGGCTGGGCATGTTCCTGAGCTACCTCGGCGCCTTTATCGCCCTCTCCTATGCACCGCTGCGCCAGTTCATCACCGGCACCCCGAGCTACTTCTGGCCGGAGCGCTTCCAGCGCGAGAACGAGAATGGCGTGCGGATTGAAGCGCTCAAGGTGCAAGCCTGGGTGGTCTGTCTGTTCATTGCCGCCAAGTCCATCTTTACCCTGATCAACCCGGAAGGGGCCGCCGCCCTCTACGAGCTGATCATCACCATGACCAACGTCGGCATGACCCTGCCCTACATGTTCCTCATCTACGCCTGGTATCGCTATCGCAACAACCCGGCGCTGGGCAAGGATCTGATCTTCTTCAAGAGCGCGGGTTCCGTGCTGCTGGCCACCATCATCAGCCTGATCCTGGTCGCCTTCGGCAACGTCTTTACCGTGGTGGCCCCCTTTATCTCCGGCGATATCTCCACCGGCGTCTGGACCATCATTGGCCCGCTGCTGTTCGTGGTGATCGCCATGCGCTTCAAGATCAAGCAGGAAGATGCCCACTAAACGGTGAGCAACGCACCATGCCAATCGGGACCGCTCTGGTCCCGATTTTTCTTACTCCGCGATGCCCATGCCCCGGCAAACCCTCACCATGATGTCCTGTCGGCAGCCCCCATAAATAGACTCCAGAGAGGCCATTTTCACCCGCGTTTCACTGCCAGAGCCCCTTTAACGCCGCAAATTATCAATATCAAGGTGAGAATGATTGTGAAGCGCCAGTTCACGACATATAACTTAGCCAGATATCCCTGTATTTCGTCCGGTAGAGCAGATCATGATGATGCGTTCCCTCCTTCCCCTGTTGCTTGGCGCAGTCATGCTGCCGGCCACTATGGACAGTGCCCATGCCAACCCCTTTTCCGCCAGCAGCAAGAGCAGCAGCGGCTTTCTGGAACGGCGGGATGTGCCCAACCTCAGCTCGGCCGCCTTTGTGGTGGCCAACCACAGAACCGGCGAGGTGATCTCCGAGCGCAACGGCAACCGGGTGATGCCTATAGCCTCGCTCACCAAACTGATGACGGCGCTGGTGGTGCTGGATGCCAACCTGCGGCTCAACGAAATGCTCACGGTGACCAATGCCGACATCGACCGCATCAAGGGGACCGGCTCGCGCCTGGCCATCGGCTCCAAGCTCAGCCGCGCCGAGATGCTCCATATCGCCCTGATGTCCTCTGAAAACCGCGCCGCCTCGGCGCTGGCCCGCCACTATCCCGGTGGCCAGCGCGCCTTTGTCGAGGCGATGAATGCCAAGGCCCGCATGCTGGGGATGTGGAATACCCGCTACGCCGACAGCACCGGGCTCAACCCGCGCAATGTCTCCACCGCGCAGGATCTCGCCAAGCTCGCTGCCGCTGCCGCCTCCTATCCGTTGATCCGCCAGTACTCCACCGACCAGCAGAGCTATGTGCGCACCAACAAGCGCCAGCTGCACTACCTCAACTCCAACCGGCTGATCCGCGAGGGGCAATGGGAGTTCACCCTCTCCAAGACCGGCTATATCCGCGAAGCGGGCCGCTGTCTGGTGCTGGGCACCAAGGTCAATCACGAACCGGTGATCATGGTGCTGCTCAATGCCGAAACCACCAACGATCGGGTCGCCGATGCCAAGCGGATCAAAACCTGGCTGGAGAGCTCGGGCAGAACCACCCTGGCAGCCAATCAGAGCAGCATGATGACCCACCAGTAAGCCCGAATCCGCCCTGTCGAAGCGAGGCCCCGCCTCGCTTTTTTTATTTGCGTGGCTGCGCCAAAAAAACGGGAGCCAGCTCCCGTTACAGGTAACACCTCCCGCCATCCCGTTACAAAACGTAACCGCTCAACAACGTGACTCACACGAATAAAATCAATTGGTTGCAAGTTGACTGTGCGGGTTTTAGCGTGCCGTCACAACCCCTGTAACGACGAGCCACCATGCGTATTTCCAGTATCGAGTGCGGGCGGGTGCTGGCCATTCTGGCCGTGATGACCATTCACGTCTCCCCCTTCGCCAATCCGTTCAACCCCGCCCTGTGGGGAGGCGAATCCTGGCTCTGGCTGAGCGGCACCATCAACCAGCTATGCCGCTTTGCCGTACCGCTGTTTTTCCTCTGTGCCGGTTACTTTCTGCAGCCAAAGCTGACTCGCGAGGCGCCGCTGACCGTGGCTTGGCGCTACTGCCGCCCCTTGCTGCTGCTCTGGCTGGTGTGGAGTCTGGTCTACCTGCTGGTGCCGTTCAATCCACTGGATGCCGTGCAGCAGGGCTATCTGGCCTCCCTGCGCGGACAGTGGCAATTCCAGCTCGCCGACCCCCTCAACGGCTGGCTGGTGGGCGGCATGATCCATCTCTGGTTCCTGCCAGCCCTGATCATGGCGGTGACTCTGCTGGCACTGTGCTACCGGCTTGGCAAGCCAACGCTCGCCCTCTGGCTGGGCCTTGGCCTCTATCTGCTGGCGCTGCTGGGTGGCTCCTATGCCAAACCGCTGCTGGGCGCCGAGTGGCTACTGCTCACCCGTAACGGCCCCTTCTTCTCACTGCTGTTTGTGGCGCTGGGAGCCCTGCTGCGCCAGCGTCAGTGGCAACCGGATGCCCGCACCGGCTGGCAACTGCTACTGGGGGGCGTGGCGCTCTATGGATGTGAAGCCTAGGCGCTGCTGCACTTCGCCGCGGTGCCGCTCACCCGCCACGACTTCCTGCTCGGCTCCCTTCCCTGGGCTCTTGGTCTGTTTGGCCTGCTGCTGGCCAACCCCGAGTGGGGCAAAGGCAGCTGGCTGGAACGCCAGGCACCCAAAGTGCTCGGGATCTACTGCCTGCACATGATGCTGGTGGTCTGGCTCTTCATGTTTGGACCGCAGGGCGCATCCATCCCTTGGGAAATTGCCAAGGTGCCGCTGCTGCTGGGAGCGTCTCTGCTGGCCTATCGCCTGCTGGCGGCCCTGCCCCTCACCCGCCGACTGCTGCGCACCCACTGAGTCCGGTATCCGGCCCGTCCTATCGGGCCGGATAGCTCTTCACATTTCGTCCCTTTCTCTTCCGCTTCACCCTTTTTCCTCTCGCTTCGTTCTCGCGCTTTTGCTGCAGGGGATCTGCGTTTCAACCGCGCTCTCCCAACCGCAACAACCACCGCCACAGATACCGCCATTTTCACCTTGCTAGATAAATGAAAATCAATATCATTGGCATCCCGCTTTGGCGGGTCAGGCTAATTATAATTAAATCAATATGTTCGAGCCGTCAGGTCGACATCCAAAGAGTCAATATTGAATATGCAGCACCCTCACTTTCACAGAACGCTGGTCTCGCTGGCACTGCTGGGCACCGGCTTCACTGCCCAGGCCGCCGATGAAACCATGACTGTGGTTGGCAAACGCTCCCAGCATCAGGAAGTTGCCACCGCAACCCGTACCAATACGCCAGCCAAGCTGGTTCCCCAGACCATCGACAGCGTCAAGGTCAGCGAGCTGACCGCCTTCGGCCAACCGACGCTGAGTGAAGCCCTGAGCGGCATCCCCGGGGTCAACGCCAGCGGTGATACCCGCTTCGACGGGGTCAATATCCGCGGCTTCAGCGCCAGCAACGACTTCTATCTCGACGGATTCCGCGACGACATGCAGTATACCCGGGATCTCGGCAACATCGAGCGGGTGGAAGTGCTCAAAGGCCCGGCAGCCGTGCTCTACGGCCGCGGCAGCACGGGGGGCATCGTCAACAGGGTCAGCAAGAAGCCACAGAAAGGACAGGAGTCCAGCGTCACCGCCCGGGTTGGCAGCTTTGACAGCCAGCGGCTAACCGCCGACCTCAATGGCGAGGCGAGTGAGCAGGTGCAACTGCGCCTCAACATGGCGCAAGAGGACAAAGATAGCTTCCGCAACGGCGTGAAGAGCAAGCGCACGCTGCTGGCCCCTTCCGCCAACTGGGAGATCAGCGACAACCTCAACTGGCTGGTGCAGTACGAGCGCAACGAACATGACCGCACCCCGGATCGCGGCATTCCCGGGGTCAATGGGCGTCCGGCCGATGTGCCGCGGGAGTATGTTTACAGCGATACCAGCCGCGACTTCATCGATGATGTGGCGCAATCCACCCGTTCCCGCCTCTCCTGGGATATCAACGATCAGTGGCAGTTGCGCCAGCAGCTCGGTTACTCCACCCTCGACAGCCAGTTTGACAACACCTATGTCACTAGCGTCAAAGGGGATCAGGTGACCCGCTCCCGCTGGCAGCAGGATCTGAAAGCGAAGAACCTGATCAGCAACACTGAGGCCGAAGGTCTGTTCCAGACCGGCCCGGTCGAGCATCGCCTGCTGGTCGGCTTCGAGCAAAACTGGCAGGAGCGCACACCCAAGCTCTACCAGAACGCCACCGCCATCCCGTCTGGCAACCTCTACGACCCGGGCTCGCTGCCTACCTACAATGGCGCCATGAAGCTCTCCAGCGACGCCAAACACAAGGTGCGCGGCAATGGCCTCTATCTGCAGGATCAGCTCAGCCTGGGTGACTGGCATCTGGTTGGCGGGCTGCGCCGTGACGACTTCACAGTTACCAGTCGCCGCTACGACCTCGACAAGGAGGAGAGCGTCTCGGTCAACAGCCTGAGCCCGCGCCTCGGTCTGGTGTGGAATCCCCTCGAGGATCACGCCTTCTACACCTCCTACAGCAAGACCTTCACCCCTGTGGGCGGCGAGCTGATCGGCATCACCCCGGGCGACAAGAACAACGGACTGGAACCCCAGCACACCCGCCTCTACGAAGGTGGCGTGAAGAGTGACTGGCTGAATGGCAAGCTGGCGACCACCCTCTCCCTCTATCGGCTGGAGATGTACAACAAACGCACCAAGGATCCGCTGGATCCCACCAAGGTGATCCTCACCGGCCTGCAGCGCACCGAGGGGGTCGAGCTGAGCGCGCGCGCCGAGCTGACCGACGAGATCTACCTGCGCGGCGGTTTCGCCATTCAGGATGCCGAGCAGGTCAAGGCGGATGCGGATCTGCAGGGCAAGCGCCCGATGAACGTCTCCCGCCAGAATGGCCAGCTCTATCTCGGCTACCAGAGTGGCGAGCAGGGCTGGTTCGGTGAAACCGGCGTGACGGCGGTGGGAGATCGCTTCGCCGACAACGCCAACACCACCACACTGCCCGGTTACGCCCGCTTCGATGCGCGCGCCGGTTATCGCTGGCAGCAGTGGGAAGCCCAGTTGAGCGCCGAGAACCTGACAGATCACGAGTACTTCGTCAGCGCCACCAGTGCCACCCAGATCATGCCGGGCACACCCCGTCAGCTGAGTCTGACCGGTACCTACCGCTTCTGACCTCTGTGACAACCACCCCGACTGGCCAGCCCTTGCTGGCCAGTTTTTTATGAAGCAACCACGATGAAACGCAGAAGAGTTCCCCTTCACAACAACAAATGGGTACGCCGCCTCCATGCCTGGGCCGGTTTTTTTACCCTCGCCCTGATGCTGATGTACGGCATCACCGGCCTCTGGCTGCAACACCGTGCCGTGTTGCCCATCCCCGGCCCCCACACCGACAAATCGAGTGAAGAGATAGTGCTGGAGGCTCCGCTCGCCAGCCCGGAGCAGCTGAAAAGCCTGCTGCAACAGCGCTATCCCGAGACCTTTGCCGACGGGCGAACCATGATCACCCCGGCCCAGACCCTACCCACCCCGAATGGCCCGCTCACTCTACCAGCCAAGTGGGAGATGCGCGGCGTTACCCTCAGCCAGAGCGTGGCCGCCAGCTATGTCGAGGGCACCCTGCTGGTACGCACCGACCTGCAACTGGCCAACGTTGCCGCCAGCCTCAACCGGCTGCACCGTGGCATGGGCACCGGCCTCGGCTGGCAGCTGTTTGGCGACATCGCCGCCCTGGCCCTGCTATTGCTCGCCCTCACCAGCCTGTTTATGTGGACCAAGCTGCACGGCGCCCCTAGAGCCATCATCGCACTGACGCTCGTAGGCACCCTCGGTACCCTGCTGTTTGCCCTGCTGGGATAGCGCGTGACCATGCTACTGCGTAGCAATGAAATGAAAGAAAACCGCAATAGAAACAGGCCGCTGGCAGTGATGCCGTCAGCGGCCACATCAAGAAAAGGAAATAACGGAGAGCGGGAAAAGAGAAGGGATACCAAGCAGCAACGGGAAGCACGGCCTGTTCAGCAGTGACGTCCCAACGAGCAGGAACGCCAAAAAACAAAAGGCCATCATTGCTGATGGCCTTTTGTCATGAATTTTATGGTGCCCGGGGTCGGACTCGAACCGACACGGTTATTCACCGGCGGATTTTGAATCCGCTGCGTCTACCGATTTCGCCACCCGGGCAACTGCGAGGGATTATACGAATGGCGCGATGCCATGCAAGGTGTTTTTCTATTGAACACGCCCGTTTGTTCATTTATTCAACGCCTTGCCGATGCGGGGCCAGTTACATAGAATGCCGCCATCATCTTAATGGAATAAAAACGATGGCCAAGCCTAAAAAAGTCCAACAAAAATCCCCCTCTCCCACCACTCAGCCATACCCGTCAGCGGGTCTGCTGCGTCGCCTCGGCGCCCTGATCTATGATGCGCTGGTGGTGACCTCGCTGCTGATCATCGCCGGCTTTATCGGCATGGGTGTCGCCAAGCTGCTGCTGGTCACCGGCATGGCCAGCGTACCGGCGGGTGAAGATACCGTCTGGTTGCTGACCCGCCACCACCTGAGCCTGCTCTACACCCTGTGGCTCGCCTTCGTCATCTGCGGTTTCTACACCTGGTTCTGGACCCGTGCAGGCCAGACCGTCGGCATGCGCGCCTGGCGGCTGCGCATTCAGAACGAGGATGGCAGCCATATCCGTATTACCCAGGCGCTGATCCGTCTCGCTACTGCCGCCTTTGGTCTGGGCAACCTGATGTGCCTGTTCAACCGCCAGCGCCCACGGGCGTTTCAGGATATCTGGGCCGAGTGCGAAGTGATTGTGCTGAGCAAACAGGAAAATCTGGAATTGCTGAACAAGTAATACCGGTTTAATGCAGCAACGAAAGAGGGCACCAACCGGTGCCCTCTTTGCATTGCCTCATAGCCTCGTGCGGATTACTGCTTGCGACTGAGGATGTAGAATGAGATACCGCCAAACAGCAGGCTGGGCGCGACGGCCGCCAGAATGGGCGGTACCGCATAGACCAGACTGATGGGGCCAAACACCCGATCACTCACATAGACGGCGAAACCGGTCATGATCCCCATCAGCATCCGCGCCCCCATGCTCACCGAACGCAGCGGGCCGAAGATGAAGGAGGAGGCCAGCAGGATCATCGCCACCACAGAGAGTGGTGACAGCAATTTGCGCCACATCTCCAGCTTGTAGCGACCGGCATCCTGCTTGTTGGCATCCAAGTAACCAATGTAGTCGAGCAGACCGGAGACCGACAGGTTCTCGGGGTCGATACTCACCACCCCCAGCTGCTTGGGGGTCAGCTCTGAGTTCCACTCCATCGTGGCGTGCTGTTCGCTGCGGATCTGCGCCGGATCGTCGAAGCGGGTAACCTGAGTCTGCTTGAGCAACCAGTGGTGGCGCTCGAACACCCCTTCCTGCGCCTGCACCACGTCGATCAGCTTGCGCTCGGGGGTGAAGCGATAGAGGGTGATGCCGGTGAGGGCGCCATCGTTGCGCACCCCGTTGATATTGACGAAGTTGTTGCCATCGCGAGCCCACACCCCGTAGGCGGAGACCGTCAGACGACCTTCGGACAGTGCGCCCGCCTTGATGTCATCCGCCATCCGCTTGGCAATCGGGGCGACGTACTCACCCATCATGCCGACCAGGATCATCAGCGGGATAGCGGTTTTGAGTGCCGCCATCACGATACTGATCTTGGAGCGACCCGCCGCCTGCATCACCACCAGCTCGGAGCTGGTCGCCAGTTGACCCAGACCAATCAGGCCACCCAGCAGCGCGGCCAGCGGGAAGAACAGCACCGCCTCCTTGGGCATGGATAGCAGCACATAGTAGAGGGCGTTGATCATGTCGTAGTTGCCGTCACCGACCGACTTGAGCTGCTCCACATACTTGATGAGCCCCGCCAGACCAACCAGCGTGATTTCACACAGCAGGATCGACATGAAAATGACCCGACCGATATACCTATCGAGAATGCCGAACATCAGCCGAGACTCCTATCTTGCAGCTTCATGCTGATTTTCTCCTGAAGAGCGATGCACCGGGTCGGCATCAAAATGACCCGATTGTCATATCTATCGAGAATGCCAAACATCAGCGGTAGTTCCTATGTGGCTTCATCATTTTGATTTGTTTATGAAATATTTGCTCTTCACCCCGTTCCACCAGCTGGTGCCCTGCACATTGAGGGGCAGGCCGATAAACAGCAGGTAACCGAGCGGCACCAGGAACATCCCCGGCCAGTAGGGCAGCCGACCGCTGTCGATGGCCGAACGGGCGGCACTGAGCAGCAGGAAGTAGGAGAGATAGAGCATGATGGCCGGCAGCAGCTTGGCGTAGCGACCCTGACGGGGGTTGACCCGCGCCAGCGGCACCACCAGCAGGGTGAGCACCGGAATGGAGAGGGGCAGCGAGATACGCCACTGCAATTCCGCCATCATGGCGTTGTCCTGGGTACCGAACAGTTCCATGGTCGGCTTGGCCGCCGCCTTGCGGTTGGAACGCTCCATCTCCTGCTGGCGGATCACCAGACCATATTCGCGAAAATCGGAGATCTGGAACTGCTTGCCGGAGAAGTTCCCCTCGTAGCGGGAGCCATCCATCAGGGTCAGCCACTGCAGGCCTTTCTCATCGACCGTCACCAACCCTTCGGTCGCCACCACCACCGAGGGAGGATTGTTCCCCTCCGCCCGCTGCAGCACGAAGATCTTTTGCAGTTTTGAGCCGTTGTCGTTCAAATCCTGGATATAGGCAACCAGACGTCCCTTGTCGAGCTCCATAAAGCGGCCCGCCTGCAGGAAGGAGACACCCGGATCCGCCTTGAACTCGTCGATCACCTGATACTCGCGCTCCTTGGCTTGCGGGGCGATCCAGCCGGTGTTGAACGCTGCGACGGCAGCAGTCAGCAAGGCCAGCAACATGGCGCTGCGCATCACGAAACGGTGACTGAAACCGACCGCATGCATCACCGTCATCTCGCTTTCGGCGTAGAGGCGACCATGGGCAAACAAAATGGCTAAAAAGAGACTGATAGGCAGCATCAACAGCGCCATATTGGGCAAGTTGAGCAGCAGCAGGGTGGAGACCAGACGTGTCGGCACCTCGCCATCGGCGGCATCACCGATGATCTTGATAAATTGTTGGCTGACAAAGATAAGCAGCAATACGAATAACACTGCCAGCTGGGTTTTCAGGGTTTCCCTGAACAAATATCGGAAAACGATCACAGTCATTCCCAAGTAAACTTGTGTTTTTAGTCGAATGCCTGAAAAATAGGGCCGTATATTGGATTTTTACCAGTTTGAACTGCGGAGCCTGTGGCTGTTCGCTCCGCCTCTGATACCCCAACAAGCACCGCATTATTCAATAAAAGGTGCCTTTTGTCTTTAGGATGTAGGAGATTCCATGGAGTTCAGTGTAAAGAGTGGCAGTCCAGAGAAGCAACGTAGCGCCTGCGTCGTAGTCGGCGTATTTGAGCCTCGTCGCCTCTCTCCGGTTGCCGAACAACTGGACAAGATCAGCGATGGCTATATCAGTTCGCTGCTGCGCCGTGGCGACCTGGAAGGGAAACCAGGTCAGATGCTGCTGCTGCATCAAGTACCGGGCGTGCTCAGCGAGCGCGTACTGCTGGTCGGATGCGGCAAGGAGCGGGAACTCGACGAACGCCAGTACAAGCAGATCATCAACAAAACCATCACCACCCTGAATGAAACCGGCTCCATGGAAGCGGTCTGCTTCCTCACCGAGCTGCACGTCAAGGGTCGGGATACCTATTGGAAGGTGCGCCAGGCGGTAGAAACCACCAAGGCGGGCCTCTACAGCTTTGATCAGTTCAAGACCAACAAAGCCGAACCACGTCGCCCGCTGCGCAAGCTGGTGTTCAACGTGCCGACGCGTCGGGAACTGACCATTGGTGAAAAAGCCATCGCTCACGGTCTGGCCGTGGCCAAGGGTGTGCGGGTCTGTCGCGACGTGGCGAACATGCCGCCCAACGTCTGCAACCCGGCCTATCTGGCCTCCCAGGCCCGTCGTCTGGCCGATGCCTTCGACAACATCACCACCAAGGTGGTGGGCGAGCAGGAGATGGCCGAACTCGGCATGAACTCCTATCTGGCGGTGGCCCGCGGCTCCGACAACGAAGCCATGATGGCCATCATCGAATACAAGGGTCATCCGGATGCCAAGCCCATCGTGCTGGTCGGCAAGGGTCTGACCTTTGACTCCGGTGGCATCTCCATCAAGCCGGCTGACGGCATGGACGAGATGAAGTACGACATGGGCGGCGCCGCCTCCGTGCTCGGTACCATGCACGCGCTGGCCCAGCTGCAACTGCCGATCAACGTCATCGGCGTGCTGGCAGGCTGCGAGAACATGCCGGGTGGCAACGCCTATCGCCCGGGTGACATCCTCACCTCCATGTCCGGCCAGACCATCGAAGTGCTCAACACCGATGCGGAAGGTCGTCTGGTGCTGTGTGATGCGCTGACCTATGTGGACCGCTTCGATCCGGAAACCGTGATCGACGTGGCGACCCTGACCGGTGCCTGCGTCATCGCGCTGGGCCACCACACCTCGGGTCTGCTGGCCAACCACAACCCGCTGGCCCACGAGCTGCTCAACGCCTCCGAACAGGCAGGTGATCGCGCCTGGCGTCTGCCGCTGTTTGACGAGTATCAGGAGCAGATCGACAGCCCGTTTGCCGACATGGCCAACATCGGCGGTCGTCCGGCCGGTACCATCACCGCGGCCGCCTTCCTGTCACGCTTCACCAAGAAGTACAACTGGGCCCACCTGGATATCGCCGGGACCGCCTGGAAGAGTGGCAAGGATAAAGGTTCTACCGGTCGTCCGGTGCCCCTGCTGACCCAGTTCCTGCTGAACCGGGCTGGCGTGGATATCGAAGAAAAAGAGTAACTCTCCGGCCCCTGCCGATGGCTGCATCGGAAGGGTTGGCGTTACCCTGAACCACAAGGAAGAGGCCCGCCTCTTCCTTGTTTCATTCTTGAATCAGTGAGTTGCGAGCGGGGAAATGCCCCGTCAGCCTCATGAGGCGGTCAACAGTCCGTCACCGCAAAACGGGATCAACCTGATGAGCCAAGTGACCTTTTACCTGATGAGCGAACAGGATGACGCGCAGGCCTCTGCGGTCGAGCGACTGGCCTGCACCCTCGCGGCCGAGTCGTGGGGCGCGGGCCATATCTACCTGTTGTGCGACGATGAAGCGCAGGCTCTGCGCCTCGACGAGCTGTTGTGGCAACTGCCGCCGGAGCGCTTCGTGCCGCACCAGCTGCAAGGCGAAAGCGGCATGGCCCCGGTGGAGATCGGCTTTCAGCCGCCGAAACGGCGCTACGCCCGCCTCATCAATCTGGCCAGTGCGACACCTTTGTTTGCAGGACACTTCGCTCAAGTGGTAGATTTTGTCCCCACTGATGAAACACAAAAGCAGCAAGCCCGCGAGCGCTACAAGCACTATCGCCAGGCAGGCCATACCCTCGAAATGAGGGATCAGCCCGTCCTTGCCGCACCGGATCCGGCGCAGCCCTGACTGCAACCAATTGATCCATAAAGAATCAACACCAGACTCCATCCATCCAGATTACGGCGAGACCATGGAAAAGACTTTTAATCACAACGCCATCGAACAGGCGCTCTATCAGCACTGGGAAGCCCAGGGTTACTTCAAGCCCCACGGCGACACCAGCAAAGACTCCTTCTGCATCATGATCCCGCCGCCGAACGTCACCGGCAGCCTGCACATGGGTCACGCCTTCCAGCAAACCCTGATGGATACCCTGATCCGCTACAACCGCATGCAGGGCAAGAACACCCTGTGGCAGGCAGGTACCGACCACGCCGGTATCGCCACCCAGATGGTGGTTGAGCGCAAGATCGCCGCAGAAGAGGGCAAGACTCGCCACGATTACGGCCGTGATGCCTTCATCGACAAGATTTGGCAGTGGAAGGAAGAGTCCGGTGGCACCATCACCCGCCAGATGCGCCGTCTGGGCGACTCCGTGGATTGGGAGCGCGAGCGCTTCACCATGGATGAGGGTCTCTCCGCCGCCGTGCAGGAAGTGTTTGTCCGTCTTTATGAAGATGGCCTGATGTACCGCGGCAAGCGTCTGGTGAACTGGGATCCGAAACTCAACACCGCCATCTCCGATCTGGAAGTGGAAAACCGCGAGATCAAGGGCCACATGTGGCACCTGCGCTACCCGCTGGCCAACGGCGCCAAGACCGCCGAAGGCAAGGATTACCTCATCGTCGCCACCACCCGTCCGGAGACCATGCTGGGCGATACCGCCGTGGCTGTGAACCCGGAAGATCCGCGCTACAAGGCGCTGATCGGCCAGCACATCCTGCTGCCGCTGGTGAACCGTCTGATCCCCATCGTCGCCGATGAACACGCCGACATGGAGAAGGGCACCGGTTGCGTGAAGATCACCCCGGCTCACGACTTCAACGATAACGAAGTGGGCAAGCGCCACAGCCTGCCGATGATCAACATCTTCACCCTGGATGCCCACGTGCGTGCCGAGGCCGAAGTGGTCGATACCAACGGCAACCCCTGCACCGCCTACGACGCCGCCCTGCCAGCCGAATTCGCCGGTCTGGAGCGCTTCGCTGCCCGTAAGGCGATTCTGGCCAAGCTGGAAGAGCTGGGTCTGCTGGACGAGATCAAGGATCACGTGCTGCAACAGCCTTACGGCGATCGCGGTGGCGTGCCCATCGAGCCGATGCTGACCGACCAGTGGTACGTGCGCGTCGCCCCGATGGCCAAGACCGCCATCGAAGCGGTGGAAGATGGTCGCATCCAGTTCGTACCGAAACAGTACGAAAACATGTACTTCTCCTGGATGCGCGACATTCAGGACTGGTGCGTCTCCCGTCAGCTGTGGTGGGGTCACCGCATCCCGGCATGGTATGACGACGCCGGCAATGTCTACGTGGGCCGTGACGAGGCGGAAGTGCGTGCCAAGCACAGCATCCCGTCCGTGACCACCCTGCGTCAGGACGAAGACGTGCTCGACACCTGGTTCAGCTCCGCCCTGTGGACCTTCTCCACCCTGGGCTGGCCGAACAACACCGAGGCTCTCAAGACCTTCCACCCGACCGACGTGCTGATGAGCGGCTTCGACATCATCTTCTTCTGGATTGCCCGGATGATCATGATGACCATGCATTTCATCAAGGACGAAAACGGCCAGCCGCAAGTCCCGTTCAAGACCGTCTACATCACTGGCCTGATCCGTGACGAAGAAGGCCAGAAGATGTCCAAGTCCAAGGGCAACGTGCTGGATCCCCTCGACATGATCGACGGCATCTCGCTGGAAGATCTGCTGGAGAAGCGCACCGGCAACATGATGCAGCCGCAGATGGCCGAGAAGATCGGCAAGCGTACCGCCAAGCAGTTCCCGGAAGGGATCGAGGCACACGGTACCGACGCCCTGCGCTTCACGCTGGCAGCGCTGGCCTCTACCGGTCGTGACATCAACTGGGACATGAAGCGCCTGGACGGCTACAACAACTTCTGCAACAAGCTGTGGAACGCTTCCCGCTATGTGCTGATGAACACCGAAGATCAGGATTGTGGCTTCAACGGCGGCGAGATGCAGTTCAG
Source organism: Aeromonas sp. QDB62 (assembly GCF_027705695.1). NCBI lineage: Bacteria > Pseudomonadati > Pseudomonadota > Gammaproteobacteria > Aeromonadales > Aeromonadaceae > Aeromonas > Aeromonas sp. QDB62. The sequence goes on from NZ_JAPDCD010000006.1 coordinate 114,884, forward strand.
TCTGGCGGATCGCTGGATCCAGTCCCAGCTGCAAGTGGCCATTCGTGACTTCCGCACCGCGCTCGATACCTATCGCTTCGATATCGCCGCGGGCGTGCTGTACGAATTTATCTGGAACCAGTTCTGTGACTGGTATCTGGAGCTGACCAAGCCGGTACTGGGCAAGGGTTCCGAGGCTGAGCAGCGCGCTGCCCGCCACACCCTCGTCAGCGTCCTCGAGACCCTGCTGCGCCTGGCACACCCGATCATCCCGTTCATCACCGAGACCATCTGGAAATCGGTCGCCCCGCTGGCTGGCGTACACGCCGACACCATCATGATTCAGGCCTTCCCGGAGTTCGACGCCGCCAAGGTGGACGAAGCCGCGATGGCGGATCAGGAGTGGGTGAAGGAGTTTATCGTCGGCATCCGCAACATCCGCGCCGAGATGAACGTGGCCCCGAGCGTGGCCCTGAACGTGCTGCTCAAGTGCGATGCCAAGGATAGCCAGCGCGCCGGTGACAACGAGGCCTTCCTCAAGTCGCTGGCCCGTCTGGAATCCATCCGCGTACTGGCAGACGGTGAAGTGGCTCCCCTGTCAGTGAAGAAGCTGATCGGCGCTACCGAGCTGATGATCCCGATGGCCGGTCTCATCGACAAGGACGCCGAGCTGGCCCGTCTGGCCAAAGAGGTTGCCCGTCTGGTGGGTGAGTGCGGCCGCATCGAAGGCAAACTCGGCAACGAAGCCTTCGTTGCCAAGGCGCCGGAAGCGGTGATCGCCAAAGAGCGCGAGAAGCTGGAAGATTACCGTCTCCAACTGACCAAGCTGGAAGCCCAGCAGGCCGAGATCGCCGCGCTGTAAGCGCCGCGTCTAACCGCTACAGCAAAGCCCCCTGACCCAAGGGGGCTTTTTCATATCCGCGCTTCCCGTTTCAGTTCACCAACAGCCAGCCGCAGAAGCCGAGATAGAGCAGCGCGACCAGCGCCAACCGCCCCGCAGTCATGGCCCCCTTTCGGAACCCCCACCACAGCAAGCCCACTGCCAGCAGCGTCACCAGCGAGGAGGCCATCATGGCGCCATCCAGCAGCCAGGGGGTAAAGAGCAGGCAGAACGCCTTGGGGATGGTGCCCTGGATCATCATGGCCCCGGAGATATTGGCCAGCGCCAGCCGGTTCTTGCCCTGTCGCACCCAGATCAGCACGTTCATCAGCTCCGGCATCTCGGTCGCGACCGGGCTCAGCAGCAGGGCTGCAAGCACCGGCGAGAGGCCGAACAGCTCGCCCATGCTCTCCAGCTGATGGACGAACAGCTGGGCCGCCAGCGCCACCACCACCAGCGCCCCCAGCGTCTGCAGCAGCACCTTGCCAAGAGGCGGGATCCCCGCATCGGGGGCCAGCTTGAGGGGCTCCGGCAGCTCGACCTCGTGGCTGTCAGTCTGTTTCAGCTCGCGCCGCACATAGACGAGATAGACCAGCACGAACAGCGGGGCCAGCCAGCTCTTGCCGGTAAAGACCACCAGCCCCAGCGCGGTCGCCACCAGAAAGATGCCGATAAACCAGCACTGATCCCGGCCGATTTCCCGCTGCACCTCGCCATCGATGGCCCGTTCGGTACGCCCCATGCAAAGCAGCAGGGTGAGACCGACCGCTGCATAGCCGATGGTGGCCAGTACCAGCGGCCCGCCGAGGGCGGCACCGATGCCAATCTCCTGCTGGGCAGTCGTGTTGCCCATCAGCAGGGCGGTCAGGGTCACGATGCACTCGGGCAGCGCCGTACCCACTGCTGCCAGCAGGGAACCGGTGGCGCTTTGCGAGAGTTTGAAGTGGTGGCCGGTCCACTCGATGCCGTTGACGAAGTATTCGCAGGCAAGGTAGATGGTGACCGCAGAGACGAGAAATAACAGCAGGGTAATCAACATAATAGATACCGCCAGGCGAGCAGAATAACCGATGGACCCGATATGGCTCGCCCGGCTGGCGTGCATATCGAGGCCAAAGGTCTTGCAGAGCGATAGTGCCTATCGCCGCCCATGCCATGGATACGAGGATCCAAGAGTGTTGACATGGGCCCGGCCCGGAATGCGGGCGGGTTGCTACTCCCCAATGACTGAGGGGACGTTTTAGCAACTCGACCGCCGCCTCACAAGGCAAATTAATGACAACTCATTCAATAAGTTGTAAGGGAATGTAACCTCGCCAGCCCCTCCTCCCCACCGCTATTGCGCTGTTGGCACACCGATTGCTGTAGGTAGTTCACTATCCACAACAGTTTGGGAAGGATGAACAATGAAACGGTGGATCCAACATTTCTATCAACTGAACCGCCTCAATTGGCTGATGGTCTGGTTGTTGCTCTGCTGCAGCATCATTCTGCTGTTTCCGGCCGGGCTGATGAAAGGGGCCGTCAGCCAGTGGGCTGCGGATCATGCGGCCTGGCTGGGGGTCGGCATGCTGATCGCCATCTCCTACTTCTGCAGTCAGGGCTTCCTGATCGCCTGGGAGTGGGCGTGCGAAGAGTGGCAGGCGCGCCGTCAGCAGGACCAGCTGGCCCAGATGATCGGCTTCCTCGACTTCAACGAGAAGGCGGTGCTGCGCGAGTTCGTGCTGCAGCGTAAAAGCGTCATAAACTTGCCGATCACCGAGCCCGCCGTCAAAAACCTGATGGATGCCGGCGTCCTCACCTACGCCTACGGCAAGCCGACCCGGGAGAAGGATGACGAGAACCAGATCCGCGCCCTGATGATCGCCCTGCCCGCCCGGCCGCTGCTCACCTACAAGGTGCTGGGGCTGTCGCGCGGCAAGATGAGCGACGAGCAGGTGGAGCAGATCATGAACGCCCGTCCCAAGTTCGCCCAGAAGGGGTTCCAGCGCTAAACGCCCCCAACCGCCAGATGCAAAAGAGCCGGACACTGTCCGGCTCTCTCGTTTCTGCGCGACGTTCTGCGCCGCCTCTTCCGTCTTGTTGTGCCCTACCCCTTGAGGCTGGAGCAGAAGCTCACATCCGCGACCTTGGTCACCGGATCAAAGCTGTGATAGAGCTCGAAACAGGGTCGATCATCAAATTCGAAACCGGCCGCCACCACCTCCCCGATATGCTGCTGCCAGAGCGCGGGATATTGGGCCGGGTCGGTCACGGTGAAACGTGACTGGCCATAACGACCACCCGCCAACTGCTGGATCTCCACATTGCCGCTGCCTTTGGTCCCAGCAGGAACGGTGACGCAGATATCGGTGCGGCACTGCTGGGGCGCGGTGATTTCGGGGTTGTCGTGGTAGATAAAGATCCACTCCCCCTCGGCCAGCCCCTGCTCGGCCGACCACTGGTAGAGCTGGTCACATACCGGTTCATAGCCAGTGCCGTAAGGGCCGGTCACCCGGATATAGGCCAGGGTGCGCGGGGCCATCTGTTCGGTTTTCATCGGTTGCCTCCTTTCATCAGAACGGCTTTCAGCATAACCAGCCTCACGGGCAACGGCGTGTCCATTCTTGCTCAGTTGCAGCAGTGAGGGTTGGCGGCGCAGCGTCCCCGGCGTCATGGCAAACTGCTTGCGAAACGCCTTGGCAAAGGCCTGCGAGCTGGCAAAACCGGCCGAGAAGGCAATCTCGGTCACCGGTTCCCGGCTGTAGCAGAGGGAGCGGGCAGCCCGCTCCAGCCGCAGGCGACGCTGCATCTCGGCCGGGGTTTCGCCAGTGACGGCGGTAAAGACCCGATGAAAGTGATAGCTGGAGAGCGAGGCTAGCTTGGCGGCTTCGCTGAGGCAGAGCTCGGGATTCTGCTCCAGCGCCCGGATCACCGGGCGCAATCTGGCCTGATAATCGACCATGCCGTTAGCGACTGGCGCCCCCCGCAACTCTGGCCATATGGAACACATCCACATAGCGTCCCTGCCGGAAGGCATAGTCGCGGGCCAGCCCCTCCTGAGTGAAACCGAACTTGCGATAGAGCGCCTGTGCGGCCTCATTGTCGGTATAGACGGTCAGTTCAATCCGGTGCAGGTTGAGCCAGTTATCGGCCAGATCCAGCGCCGCTGCCATCAGGGCAGAGCCCACCCCCTTGCCTGCCCAGTCATCCCGCACTCCCATGCCGATACAGGCCACATGTTTGCGTCTCGGATTGGACTCAACCAGCAGCGAGAGCTGGCCTACCAGCAGGCCGTCAACGTCGGCGACCAGTGCCACCACGCTGTCGCTCTCCAACCGCTTCTGCCACTGGCTAAGAGGAGACATAGGCAAGTGCAAAGTGCCCGCTTGGGCATTGGGCATGGCATAGAGATCCCGCAAGGCGGGGGCATCAGCGGGTTCGGCATGACGGATAGTAATCTGCATATGAGGCTCCTTCTCGAAGTCTCCATCATGCAATATCCGGCGCGGTTACACATCCCCTCCACGCACCCATTTGTCTTGCCTATCAAAGGGCGAGGAAAGGCCCATTGGCCGAGCACGGCGCAGATCCGTAGGCTGACCCCATATCAACAAGGAGAGAAGTCATGACTGACAAGACCCTGCACAGCGCCAACGGCGCCCCCGTCGTCGACAACAACAACAGCCTCACCGCCGGCCCGCGCGGCCCCATCCTGATGCAAGATATCTGGTTGATGGAGAAACTCGCCCACTTCGACCGCGAGCGCATTCCCGAGCGGGTGGTTCACGCTAAGGGCTCGGGCGCCTACGGCACCTTTACCGTGACCCACGACATCAGTCAGTTCAGCAAAGCCGATCTGTTCAGCGCCATCGGCAAGCAGACCCCGGTGTTCCTGCGCTTTTCCACCGTGGCTGGTGAGAAGGGGGCTGCCGACGCCGAGCGCGACGTGCGCGGCTTCGCCCTCAAGTTCTATACCGAGCAGGGCAACTGGGATCTGGTGGGCAACAACACCCCGGTCTTTTTCATCCGCGATCCACTGAAATTCCCCGACTTCATCCACACCCAGAAGCGGGATCCGCGCACCAACCTGCGCAGCGCCACCGCCGCCTGGGACTTCTGGTCACGCCATCCGGAATCCCTGCATCAAGTCACCATACTGTTCAGCGATCGCGGCATCCCCAAGAGCCTGCGGGAGATGAACGGCTACGGCAGCCACACCTTCAGCTTTATCAACGATGCCAACGAGCGCTTCTGGGTCAAGTTCCACTTCAAGACCGAGCAGGGCCACAGCTTCTACACCGATGAGGAGGCTGCCAATGTCGTCGGTCAGGATCGGGAGACCAGCCAGGCGGATCTGTTCAATGCCATCGAGCAGGGCGACTTCCCGCGCTGGAAGGTCTATGTGCAGGTGATGCCGGAGGCCAACGCCCAGACTTACAACATCCACCCGTTCGACCTCACCAAGGTGTGGCCGCACAGCGACTACCCGCTGATCCCGGTGGGCGTGCTGGAGCTTAACCAGAACCCGGACAACTACTTCGCCTATGTGGAGCAGGCCGCCTTTACCCCGGCCAACGTGGTGCCCGGTATCGGCTTCTCGCCGGATCGCATGCTGCAGGGCCGCCTGTTCTCCTACGGTGACACCCAGCGCTATCGCCTCGGCGTCAACCACGGCCTGCTGCCGGTCAACGCCCCGCGCTGCCCGTTCCATCACGGCGCCCATCGTGACGGTGCCATGCGGGCGGACAGCAATGGCGGCGCCAGCCCCAACTATCAGCCGAACCGTTTCGGTACCCAACAACCGAGCGAGCAGCACGAACCGGCGCTGAGTCTGGAAGGGGCCGCCCTGCACTACGATTTTCGTGACTACGACAACGACTACTACAGCCAGCCGGGCAACCTGTTCCGCATCATGGACGAGGGGCAGCGTTCACGGCTCGCCGCCAACCTGGCCCGCTCCCTTATCAATGTGGAGGATGACGCCATCGTCCAGGCCCAGCTCAAGCACTTCGAGCAGGCCGACCCCGAGTACGCCAAGCGGGTCGAACTGGCACTGGCCGCCCTGCAGCGCTAAGTCGCAAGCAGGCAACATCTGCAAACGCAAAACGGGGGCCTGATGGCCCCCGTTGTCATGATGCTGACGGTGATAAATAGAAAACGGAGCCCGAGGCTCTTTTCAATGCTGTATCAATCCCGGACGGAACGTGCTTCGCGCTCTTCCCGCTCCCTTGCCAACAAGGGTTTGAACCACCCGTTACAGCAACCAGGCTGTGCATTGGAAGAGTACCGCCGAGCTGGTGATAAATACAAAACGGAGCCAGAGGCTCCGTTTTTCAATGCAATATCAATCCCTTACGGAACGTGCTTCACGCTCTTCCCGCTCCCTTGCCAACAAGCGTTTGTACCACCAGCTACTGCGACGACGTTGTGCATTGGAAGAGCGACGAGCCATTTCTTAGGTTCCAGCCAAGAGAAGAAAGGAGCTGCATTATGCGACAGGGATCACGTCCATGTCTTTAGCTGGATCAAGAAAAGCCTCACTGACCCACGGAAATAGTCTTCTGATCTTTCGCCCCCCGGGTGGCAGGCAACACCACCGCAGGAGAGCGCCATGCCAGCGGGCCATTGCTCTCGAGATCGTTGAGCGGGCCGCACTCCAGCCAGATATCACCCTGCAGAATGCGGGCCCCTTCGGAATACTTCTGATCGGCAAACCAGCAGACCCGCTCGGGCAACGGGCCCAGTGGCAGCACCAGCTCGGGACTGGCAGACTCGCCCACTACTGTGGTTTTGGACGCGGCCAGGGCGGGAGCGAGCCAGAGGGAGGCCAGCAGGCAGAGCAGTACATTTTTCATGAGAGGGATCCTGTTTCGATGCGGGGCACTCTCGAAGAATCGACCAGCGCCGGGGTTTACTTGACTGACAATCATACTGCCTGCTGGCATTGTGGAACCAATATGGTAGCCTGCCAGCGCCTGCGGGCAGGCTCTCGCTGCCACCCGCAAACTTCCGGTGAATTTGTCACGTCCTGACAAAATATAACCTTATTTATCAAATCGTTATTTGGATATTATCCCAATGCGTATCATGCCGTTGCTTCAGGCGGCCTGCCTGAGCCTGATGTTGTCCGCCTGCGTTGCCCCATTGCTGATGATGAGCCCCACCAGCCAGCTGATGTGGGCCCTGCTCAAGCCACTGGTCGGCTTTGACCCGAACGAGGTCAATCTGTTCGAACAACCCCTGATCAAGGATCGGATGACCGCCATCCTTGGCCCCAACTACGACAGCACCATGCAGTTGCTCAAGACTGCCGACAAGTTACAACAGGAGGGGCCGCTTTTCTATGTGGTCTCCGAGTATGCGCCGGTGCCGGATATCGCCAAGCAGGCGGGGATGGTGTGGAACTCGCAAACCAACCAGATGTCGGTATTGCTGCAAAAAGGGGATGGCACCACCCTGACCTTCGGCGAAAATCTGGCGGGCACGGCACCGACCTGGCCAACCGCCATGCAGGGCTGGCAGACCCCCACCAGCCAGCTCACCCCGGCGGCCAATGCCCTGACCGGCACGGCAACCAGTCAGAGTGGCGTGTCCCCCTTATCCCTGGGCAGCGCTCTGGGCACCGTGACCCGCGGCGTCACCGGCTCGCTGACCGACAGTGCCAGCCAGACCATCAGCGGCGCAGCCGCCAACGCCACAGGACAGGCAGCCAGACAGGCCACCCAAGCGGTGAGCCAAGGCGCGACCGACCTGACCCGCAGTACAACCTCCGCAGTCACCGCACCAGCCAAACAGGCGGTAAGCAGCAATGCAGCCACAGTGACTCAAGAGGCCACCAAGGCCGTGGTCGCACCAGCCAAACAAGCTGTCAGCAGTGCCGCTGCGACCGTGACGCAAGAAGCGACCAAGGCTGTTGCCACTCCGGCCAAACAGGCCGTCAGCAGTGCCGCCGCCACCGCAACGCAAGAAGCCACCAAGGCCGTGGCCGCACCAGCCAAACAGGCGGTCAGCAGTGCTGCCGCCACCGTGACGCAAGAGGCAACCAAGGCCGTGGCCACGCCTGCCAAACAGGCAGTCAGCAGCGCCACCGCGACCGTGACACAAGAAGCGACCAAGGCTGTGGCAGCCCCCACCCAGCAGGCCGTCAGTGCAGCCTCTCATACGGCCGGAGAGAGCGTCGCCGATGCCGCCAGAGCGGCGGAGGCCAAGGCGCGCGCCAAGGCAGAAGCAGAGATGGAAGCCCTGCTCAAATAGACTGACAGGCCACCGCAAGGTGGCCTGTTGTTTTATCGCGCAGCCGGATCATGAACTTATGGCAAAGGCCACATAGACTGTTAGGTAACTACCCGCACAAGGAGTGCACCATGCGCCGCCTGCTCTCTGCTCTCGCTTCTCTCGCGCTGTTTATCGCGCTCCCGGCTCCGGCACTTATCTACTATTCGGAGCAGAACATGCCGCTCAATGGCCAGGATAACAAGGGTCAACCCATTGGCCTTGCAGTCGAGCTGCTGCGCCTGATGTGGCGCGAAATGGGGGTGCCGGAGCAACCGATCCACTTCCTGCCCTGGGCCCGCGGCTGGTATTTGCTGACCCAGCAGCCGGAGGCGGTGCTGTTTACCACGGCGCACACCAGGGAGCGGGATCCCCACTTCCTCTGGGTCTGCCCCATCAGCCACTCCAGGGTCTCGTTGGTCGGCCGCAAGCAGGATGCCCCCAAAGTGGCTAGCAAAGCGGATCTCGCCAAGCTGCTGATCGGCGTGATGCAGGCAGATGTGGGGGAGCAGTTGCTGCTCAACCGCGGGATTAGTCCGGGCAATATGATGGCGGTGGAACGGATGGAGCAGGTGGTACGCCAGCTCATCATGGCGCGTACCGATCTGGTGGCGGGCAACGAGGTGATGTTGCGCCATCAGGCCAAGGCGCTGGGTTTTCCCAGCGAGGATTTTGTCACCGTCGCAATTCTTGAAGAGCAGGACAACTGCTTCGCCTTCAATCTGGCGGCAGACAAACAGCAAATAGCACGTCTGCAACAGGCGCTGGACAAGGTCAGGCAGGGGGATGAATACAAGCGGCTGATGGCGCGCTACCAACCGCTCAACATGCTGCCCGAGACCAATCCCCCCATCCCGCGCCTCGAGTAACCCCGGCCCGCCCTATGGCGGGCTCGTTGTATCTCCCGTCGATGAGACGGGGGATGCCTCCAGCGGCGCCGTAATGAGGTGGTTCAGAAAGAGATGGAACAGCTCGGCCCGCGAGCCGAGCCGCAGCTTGCCGTAGAGATGCTTGCGGTGATTCTTCACCGTGCCGCTGCCAATTCCGAGCGCAGCGGCAATCGCCTCGGTATCCAGCCCCTGCAGCAGTAACCCCGCCACCTGCCGCTCGCGTCGAGTGAGCCTGTCTCCCCCCACACTCGCCATCGCCTGCTCCACCGCACTCCTGAGGCTGGCGCTGTCCGGCTGCGCCGTACTCTGGGCCAGCAACGGCGGACTCTGCTGCCACTGTTGGCGACAGAGCGAATGTACCAGCGGGAACAGCTGCTCCAGCCGTGCCAGCTCGTCGTGGCTGAGGGTACTGCGCTTGTCGAGGCGGCCAAGAAACAGCATCAGCGTAAGTCCGTCCCGCACCGGCAGGATCAGCCCCACCTCCTCCTGCCAGCCGGTGGCCTGATAGAAGTGATGGCGATATTCGGGATCGAGCCGCCCTTGAGAGACCTGCGCCAGCGTCCAGACGCCGGCAGGCAAGCCCTGTTCCAGCGCCTGCATAAAGGGATCCTGACTGAAGTGGCTGGTGAGGTAGCGATCAAACAGCAGAGCCCGCTGATGGTTGAGGTTGTCGTAGAGGTAGACGGGCCGCTGCCCCACCCCGAGCAACAGGGCGCAATCAAACGCCACCTGCTGCTGGATCAGCCGCACCAGCGCCGCCGGAAAAGCGCGGCTGTGCAGGGCATCGACCACCTCGGTCATGCTGCGGGTCAGGGTATCAGTGGCGAATGGCTGGGTCATGGTGGCACGTTTCCGGTGGCGGGGAGCGATTCTCCGCTATGGCGGAATGCTAGCACGAGAGTGGCAAAACTGTCCCTCAGGGGACATATCCGCCACCAGCCAGAACAGCGAGGATGACGGCTTTTCCCCCTGCTGTTGGAGACCCCATGATCAACCCCCACCTGCTCGATGAGCTGACCGAGCGCGGCCTTGTGGCCCAGAATTCCGACCCGGCGGCCCTGGCCTCCCACCTTGCCACCCCGCGTACCGTCTACTGCGGGTTTGATCCCACCGCCGGCAGCCTGCATATCGGTCATCTGGTGCCGCTCTTGATGCTGCGCCGCTTCCAGCTGGCGGGCCACACCCCGGTGGCACTGGTGGGCGGGGCAACCGGCCTTATCGGCGATCCCAGCTTCAAGGCGACCGAGCGCAGCCTCAACAGTGCCGATACGGTGCAGGGTTGGGTCGCCAGCCTGTCGGCCCAAATCAGGGCGCTGCTGCCCGCAGATGACGGCCTCTCGGCCCCACAACTGGTCAACAATGGCGACTGGATGGGGCAGATGTCCGCCCTCGATTTTCTGCGGGATATCGGCAAACACTTCTCGGTCAACGCCATGCTGGCGCGAGAATCGGTGCGCCAGCGGCTGGCCCGCCCGGATCAGGGCATCTCGTTCACCGAGTTCTCTTACGCCCTGCTGCAATCCTACGACTTTGCGGTGCTGCACCAGCGGCTCGGCTGCACCCTGCAGATTGGCGGTAACGACCAGTGGGGCAATATCACCAGCGGCATGGATCTCACCCGCCGCCTCCATCAGGCACAGGTGCACGGCATGACCCTGCCCCTTATCACCAAGGCGGACGGCACCAAGTTCGGCAAGACCGAGGGTGGCGCGGTCTGGCTCGATCCGGCGCTCACCTCCCCTTACGCCTTCTACCAGTTCTGGCTCGGCACCGCGGATGAGGATGTCTACCGCTTCCTGCGCTACTACAGCTTTATGTCGCTGAGCGAGATTGCTGCACTGGAGGCGGAAGATGCCAAGCGACAGGGGCGCAAGCAGGCCCAGCAGGTGTTGGCAAACGAGCTGACCGAGCTGGTGCACGGCAAGGCGGCGCTGGCGGCGGTGCAGCGCATCAGCGAGTTGCTGTTTAGCGGCGACGTGGCCCGCCTCGGCGAGAGCGATCTGGCCCAGCTGGCGCAGGATGGCATGCCGAGCAGCACCGTCAGCGGCGAGACGGATCTGGTCAGCCTGCTGGTCAGCTGCGGTCTGGCGAACTCCAAACGCATCGCCCGCGAGCTGCTGGCGGCGGGGGCCATCAGCCTCAATGGTGTGATCAAGCAGGATGATCAGCTGAGTGCCAATGATCGGCTGTTTGGCCGCTACCTGTTGCTGCGCCGGGGCAAGAAGCAGTACCACCTGGTGGAGTGGCAATAAGCCGCAGGGCGGGGAGCTCAGCCTCCCCGCCCGTGCCCAGGCGAGGTCAGGCCAACAACAATCTCTTTTGAATCCCGAGTTGCGATCCCCCTCACAACCTCTCCCGTCAGCAGCCACCATACTGGCACCGGCGAACATGGAGTACGCCACACAATCTGTTCCTCACGAATCAACAAGGATGCTGATGATGAAGAGATGGCTTCTGGTGCTGCTCTGCACCCTGCCCATGCTGGCACACGCCAGCGGATACACCCAGACCCGCTACCCCATAGTGCTGGTACACGGCCTGTTCGGCTTCGACAAGCTGCTCGGGGTCGATTACTTCTACGGCATTCCCCAGGCCCTGAGCCGGGATGGTGCCAACGTCTACGTGGCGCAGGTGTCGGCCACCGCCAGTTCGGAACAACGGGGGGAACAACTGCTCGCCCAGGTCGAGCTGCTGCTGGCGGCCACCGGCGCCGAGAAGGTCAACCTGATCGGCCACTCTCACGGCGGCCCCACCATCCGCTATGTCGCCTCGGTCGCCCCCGAACTGGTCGCCTCCGCCACCAGCGTCGGCGGAGTCAACTATGGCTCCGAGATTGCCGATCTGGTGCGGGCCAACGCCGCCCCAGGCAGCGCCGCCGAGAAACTGGCTGCCGCCGCTGCCCACGCCCTCTCCGGCATGATTTCACTGCTCTCGGGCGGGAGCCCGCTGCCGCAAGATCCGGTCGCCGCCCTCGACGCCCTCACCAGCAAGGGTGCCAACCAGTTCAACCAGCGCTATCCGGAAGGGCTGCCAAGCCAGTATTGCGGCGAGGGGCCGCTGCAGGCCAGCAACGGCGTCTACTACTTCTCCTGGAGCGGGCGCGGCAACCTGACCAATCTGCTGGATCCGGTGGATCCTGCGCTGGCGCTGACTGGCGCCTTCTTCAAGGAGCCCAATGACGGGCTGGTCGGGGTCTGCAGCAGCCACCTCGGCAAGGTGATCGGCACCGGCTACCGGATGAACCATCTGGACGAAGTGAACCAGTCATTCGGCATCCACCATCTGTTCGAGACCGATCCGGTCACCCTCTATCGCCAGCACGCCAACCGCCTCAAGGAGCTGGGCCTATGAAGATAGCCACCCTGCTCGCCGTGCCCTGCGCCATCACCCTGCTGCTTGGCGGGGTGATGCTCTGGCCCGCTGCACCGACGGCAGGCTCATCATCCGATCAAGCCAACCAGCATGCCCAAAGCCACCCGCACGATCCCGAGCAGGAGGCCGCCGATGCCCTGCAGGCGCGCTATCGCACCTTTGTCTCCGCCCAGAGCAGCCTGACGGTGCCCACCGAGATCTCCCTCGCCAGCTTGCAGATCCTGTTTGACGAGCGAGAGCAGCTGCGCCAGCAGAGCTTTACCCCGGCGGAGCAGGCCCAGCTGTTTGCCGAGGATCGGCTGATGGAGCAGCTGACCCTGCGCCGCAGGGCGCTGGCGGAGGCAAGAGACAGCGACAAGTCGCAGCTGGCCAGCGAGCTGGATCTCTGGCTGGCGGAGCAACCGGACTGGTTTCGCGAGGCGGAGGCCAACAGCCGCCTGCTTGGGGAGTTGCAAGAGCTGGCGCAGATGGACCCGGCCAAACGGGAGGCTCTGCTGCTGGAGACGGGGGGGCCGGAAGCGGTGGATCGGATGCGCCAGCTGGAGCAGAACCGGCAAGGGTTCGAGGAGCAGCTCAGCGGCTTTCTGGCCGAGCTCAGGCAACTGCCGAACGAGGCCCGAACCGAACAGCAACAGGAGCTGCTGGCCCGCTGGTTCGAGCCCGGACAGTGGCGCCGGGTCGAGGCGATCACCCGGCTCAAACTGGGGGAGCCACAAGCCGAATGAGAAGGGGGCCCGTGATGGGCCCCCTTGCTATTGCGCTTATTGCGGCTTGTTGGCCCCCGGCAGCGGCTGCCAGGTGAGGCGGGTCACTTGGGTGCCCTGCACCTCGCACTTGAGGCTCAGCTCCTGCCACCCCTTATCCTGACGCAGGGAGACCTCCCCTTCGATCCCCTGCTCGCCAATCTTCAGCTTATCCTGCTCGAAGATCACCTTGTCGCCGTGGGCGAGATCCATCAGTTTGCCGTTGCAAAGCCAGTGAGCGAGATCCGCCCCCTTCAGCTTGACGCCCCCCTTGGCCGCCTTCTGTTCGGCCGCGCTCACCACAAACAGCTTGCTCAGCTCGGCGGCCCGCTTGGTGAGCCACTCCTGACGCTGCTGCATGCTCATCTTGCTGACGAACTCGGCGGGCTGACCCTTCTCGTCCAGCCACTGGGTCAGCTTGCCGCTGTCATCAAAGGCGAACTGGGCGGCGGGCTCTTTGACCCCGAACAGCCTGCCGCCCTTGAAGTAGTAGCGGCTCTCCCCTTCCAGCTTGCCCAGCTCGTTCATGATGGGCACGGCGATGATGACGGGGGCGCCATCGATCCAGGCCTTGATATCGACGCCGTCATGGCTGAATTGACGGGTATCGAGGGCGCTCTCGGCCCCCTTCTCCATCAGGGTAAACTGCTCGGCGAGAGAAGCGGCCAGAGAAGGGAGGGAGCAGAATCCCAGGGTCAGCGCGATCGCTGTGTTGCGCATTGAGTTGTACATAGCACTCCTGTGATGGGCCATCCGGCCCGTGGTTAACTCTCTGTCAGCCAGGCCCGCAGCCCTTCCCGGTGAGCATCGCTCAGGGGCAGGGATTGGCGGGCCCGGTAGTCAAAATGGATCAGGGTCGTTTCGGCGGTGACGGCCAGTTCGCCGCCCTGCCAGGCCTCCTGCCAGACCGTAAAGGAGCTGGTGCCGATGCGGCGCACACCGGTCTTGATGGTGACCGGCTGGCCGTAGAACAGCTCCCGTTTGAACTGCACTGTGTAGCCCGCGATGATCAGATGCCAGTTATGCACATCCAGCTCGGGAGAGAAGATCCGGAACAGGGGATCCCGCGCCGATTCGAACCAAACCGCCGGTACCGTATTGTTGATATGGCCGAGGGCATCCGTCTCTTGAAAGCGGGGTTGGATCTGCATTTCCAGCATGGGTGACTCCTTGTCTCTTTGTTTCTGTCCTTGTCCGGTCATGGGACATCAGTGGCCAATGGGTGGCAGCCGGGCATCATCAGCGGATCAGCATGTTACATGATACTGCTGGCCCAAGCACAGGGATGCCAGCGGCCCTGCGCGACCGGCCAGCGAGTGTCGCAGCGCGGCGGGTTGTGGGGCTATGCAAAAAAGCGGGCAGTAAAAAGCCCCGCACACCTTGGGTGTGCGGGGCTGGGGCAGATAACCAAACGACTCGGGGGCTAGCCCAACAGATCGAAGCGATCCGCATTCATCACCTTGTTCCAGGCGGTGATGAAGTCACAGACAAACCTATCCTTGTTGTCATCCTGGGCATAGACCTCGGCATAGGCACGCAGCACCGAGTTGGAGCCGAACACCAAATCCACCCGGGTGGCCGTCCACTTCAGGGCGCCGCTGCGGCGATCGCGGATCTCGTAGAGATTGCTCGCTTTCGGCAGCCACTGGTAACCCATGTCGGTCAGGTTGACGAAGAAGTCGTTGCTGAGTACCCCGACCCGATCGGTAAAGACTCCGTGCGCGGTGCCGCCGTGGTTGGTGCCGAGCACTCGCATCCCGCCGACCAGCGCCGCCATCTCGCAGGCGGTGAGCCCCATCAACTGGGCGCGATCCAGCAGCAACTCCTCCGCCATCACCACATAGTCCTGCTTCAGCCAGTTGCGGAAGCCGTCGGCCAACGGTTCCAGCACCTCGAACGAGGCCACATCGGTCTGGGCCTGAGTGGCGTCCCCCCGGCCCGGCGCAAACGGCACTCTCACCGTCACCCCGGCGGCCTGCGCAGCCTGCTCGATGGCGAGGTTGCCCCCCAGCACGATGAGATCCGCGACACTGACGCCACACTCGGCTGCCAGCTTGTCATAGACCGCCAGCACCTTCGCCAGCCGCGCCGGTTCGTTGCCCGGCCAATCCTTCTGTGGCGCCAGCCGGATGCGGGCGCCGTTGGCACCGCCCCGCTTGTCGGAGCCACGGAAGGTACGGGCGCTATCCCAGGCGGTAGTGACCCGCTCGCTGATGGAGAGGCCGCTGGCGGCAATCCTGGCCTTCACCGCCGCCACATCATAATCGGCGCGGCCAGCAGGCACCGGATCCTGCCAGATCAGATCTTCTGTCGGCACATAGGGGCCAACATAGCGGCTCTTCGGCCCCATATCTCTGTGGGTCAGCTTGAACCAGGCGCGGGCGAAGGCGTCGGAGAAGGCCGCCGGATCATCGCGGAAGCGCTCGGCAATCTTGCGATAGGCGGGGTCGAATTTGAGCGCCATGTCGGCATCCGTCATCATGGGTTTGCAGCGGATCGACGGGTCCTCCACATCCACCGGCATATCCGCCTCGGCGATATTGATTGGCTCCCACTGATGGGCCCCCGCCGGAGATTTTTGCAACCACCAGTCGTACTTGAACAACAACTCGAAGTAGCCGTTGTCCCATTGGGTCGGGTGGGTGGTCCAGGCCCCTTCGATGCCGCTGGTCACTGTGTTGCGGCCGATGCCGCGGCTGTGGTGATTGATCCAGCCGAGCCCCTGCTCCTCGAGGCTGGCCCCTTCCGGCTCGGGGCCGAGCTGTTTAGCATCGCCGCTGCCGTGGGCCTTGCCGACGGTGTGGCCACCGGCGGTCAGCGCCACCGTCTCTTCATCATCCATCGCCATGCGGGCGAAGGTGACCCGCATATCCTGCGCGGTTTTCAGCGGATCGGGCTGGCCATCCACCCCTTCCGGGTTAACGTAGATAAGCCCCATCATCACCGCCGCCAGCGGGTTTTCCAGATCCCGCTCGCCGGAGTAGCGACCGCCCGGCTTGCCGCTGGGCGCCAGCCACTCCTGCTCCGATCCCCAGTAGATATCCTTCTCCGGGTGCCAGATATCCTCGCGGCCAAAGGCGAAACCGAAGGTCTTGAGTCCCATGGACTCATAAGCCACGGTGCCCGCTAGAATGATCAGATCGGCCCAGCTGATCTTGTTGCCGTACTTCTTCTTGATGGGCCACAGCAGGCGACGGGCCTTGTCGAGGTTGGCGTTGTCCGGCCAGGAGTTGAGGGGGGCGAAACGCTGGTTGCCGCTGCCGCCACCGCCGCGACCATCGGCGATGCGATAAGTCCCGGCCGAGTGCCAGGCCATGCGGATCATCAGGCCACCGTAGTGACCCCAGTCGGCGGGCCACCAATCCTGACTGTCGGTCATCAGGGCGGTCACATCCTGCTTGAGGGCCGCCATATCGAGCCCCTTCAAGGCTTGCCGATAGTTGAAGCCGGCCCCCAGCGGATGGGTCTTGGTATCGTGTTGGTGAAGAATGTCGAGGTTGAGGCTCTTCGGCCACCACGCCATTCTGGACGTCTCGACGGAGGTGGTCCCCCCGTGCATGACCGGGCATTTTCCTGCGGAACTGTCTGAATTGTTGCTCATCGTTTTCCTCATTTGCTCTGCTGTCCATAACCTGAAACAGCATGGCACAGAGGCGTGACACAAACTGTGCAACGGCAGCCGCTTTACGGATCTTTCACGCAAGCGGCCCCGGAGCGCCCGTCAGCCGTGGCAGGAATGGGACGAACTATGGCGCCTCTGCGGGCTGATGGATCGATTCGGGCCGCAGCCAGGCGCTGCGAAAATCGAACCAGCCGAGCGCCGTCATCCGCACCCCGTGCACGCCGACCCGGCTCTCCAGCTCCAGCCAGTGGTGAAACAGCGGCACAAACCAGCTCTGCTGCTGCACCGTTGCCAGCAGGGCGCGTGGCCCCGGCTCCTCACCGCTGGCCCGCCACTGCATCAGCCCTTGCCACAGCTCGTGCTGGCTGCCCCACACCTTGCGCAGCAGCGGGGTGCCCTGCAACCAGACGTAGGGGGCAAAGGTGCCGGCATGTTCGAGGTTGAGGGTGCCGAGCCAGAGATCCACATCCTCATCCTCGCCGCTTACCCAGCGACCGTAATCGAGAGTGCGCACCTCCAGCTGGATCCCCTGTTCGGCCAGCAGGCTGCTCATGGCGTTGGCGCACTCGTTGAATTCCAGATGCTGGTTGAAGCAGGCGAGCACCAGTCTTCCCGGCAACTGCGTCGGTGTGGGCAAGGGCGCGGGCAGCGCTTCGCGCCAGTGGGGCAGCAGACCGAGGGCGCTGGTCCAGCCCCGTTGCAACTCGGGGGCGACCCGCCCCATCAGAGCCACCGGATTGAGCAGTTGGCCGAGCCACTGCCGCAGGGCGGGATCCTGCAAGGATCCGGAACGATCGTCCTGCAGCAGGAAGTAGCAGCCCGACTCCAGCTCCGATTCGCCGCGCATGGTGCCGAGCTCAGGGCTGTCGCGCCCCAGCTGCAGGTGGGTCTCCAGTCTCTCCGCCAGCTCTGGCAGCATCCAGATGTCGATCTCGTCGAGCAGGGCGCGCAGGCCGAAGTAGTCGTCGAATGCCGCAAGGCAGAGATGCAGCGGATCGTTGGCTGCCACCCGGTAGGGGCCGGTGCCCACCGGTTGCAGGGCAAAGCCCGCCTCCCCCTTGAGCTCCCGCGGCAAGATGGTGGCCACCGGCTCTGCCAGCAGGTGGGGCAGCCAGGGATCCGGGCTGTCGAGATAGAGATCCAGCGTGCGCGGCCAGGGGCTCTCCAGCCGATCCAGATGGGCGAACAGCGGGCGATCCCGCAGGGCCAGCAGACTCTCCATCACATCCTCCACCACCAGCTCGCGGCCGTGGTGAAAGCGCACCGCCGGACGCAGGTAAAAGCGCCAGTGGCAGGGGCCCAGACACTCCCAGTGGTGGGCCAGATCCCCTTCGATTTCCCCATTTTCCTCATTTCGCCGGGTCAGACCGTTGAAGATTTGGCGGCTCAGGTGAATTTCGGAGCGGCGCATCGGGCCGGTGGGCAGCAACTGCGGCAGCGGTCGGTAGTAGGGCACCCGCAGGATCTGGCGCCCCTCGCGAGTAGCCTGACCGAGCTGTTCGATCAGCAGCGGGGTGAGCAGATCGAGACGATCTTCGGCCAGCCGCACCGCCTGTGCCAGCTGGCCCTGACTGAGCAGATCCCGCAAGCGGCGCCGGGTCAAACTCTCCTGACTGTCGAGCAGAGTGAGCCGGGAGCGCCGTCCCCTGCCCGCTTCCGCCGTCCAGTTGAGCCAACCCTGATCCTGCATCCGCCGCAGCAGCAGACGTGCATTGCGCGGGGTGCAGCAGAGCAGATCCGCCACCTCGGCAAGGCTGATCTCCCGCTCATCGCTGCCAAGCAGCTGGGCGAGTCGTTGAAATTGCTGGTAGAGGCGACCGGTCGGCATAAAAGAGGAAATCCTGTTGCTGTAAGTCATCAGTTTTTACTTCCGCATTTTAGCTCAATACTGCTGGCGAACGTGAGAACCACCGCACAGGAGCACCATCATGAGCCACGCCAACCCCCTCAAACCGAACCGGATCCAGCAGACTTTGCGCCGTTACTTCAAGCGGATCCTGCCGCGCCCGCTGCCACTTATCGAGGATCCCATGCAGCAGCTCAACCGCCTGATGCAGTGGGATATGAACCAGATCGATGACAAGGAGTATCGCCGTCGCCTCTGAGTACGGCAGGCCTGCCCGCCATCGGGACGCACATCCCCTGCGGGCGACATTGCTTTGCCGGATCTTGCTGTTTACATCGGCCACGGGCCTGATAGATTGGACGTCTATCCATCTATAAATGCCATAAGCAACATCCAACAAGGAGTGTGTGATGAAAGATGCGACCCTGGCCCTGCACCACGGCTTTTCCAGCGACCCCACCACCAAGGCCGTTGCCGTGCCCATCTACCAGACGGTGGCCTACGAGTTCGAGAGCGCCCAGCATGGGGCGGATCTGTTCAATCTGGCGGTGCCGGGCAACATCTACACCCGCATCATGAACCCCACCAACGATGTGCTGGAGCAGCGAATGGCCGCGCTGGAAGGGGGCATCGCCGCGCTGGTGGTCTCCGCAGGTTCCGCCGCCATCACCTACGCCATTCAGGCGCTGACCGCCGCCGGTGACAATATCGTCTCCACGCCCCAACTCTATGGCGGCACCTACACCCTGTTCGCCCACATGTTGCCGAGTTTCGGGGTCGAGGTGCGCTTCGCCAAGGACGACAGCGCCGAGGCCATCGCCGCCCTGATCGACGACAAGACCAAAGCGGTCTACTGCGAGAGCATCGGCAACCCGGCAGGCAACATCGTCGATCTGGCTGCGCTGGCCAAGGCGGCTCACGCCCGTGGCGTGCCGCTCATCGTCGACAACACGGTCGCCACGCCGGTCTTGTGCAAACCCATCGAGCACGGCGCCGACATAGTCGTGCACAGCCTGACCAAGTACGTGGGCGGTCACGGCAACTCGCTGGGTGGCGTAGTGGTCGACTCGGGCAAGTTCCCCTGGGCGGATCACGCCGAGCGCTTCCCCCAGCTGACCAAACCCGAGCCCTCCTACCACGGGGTGGTCTATACCGAGGCCTTTGGCCCGGCCGCCTTTATCGGTCGGGTGCGCACCGTGCCGCTGCGCAATACCGGCGCGGCGCTGGCGCCGATGAACGCCTTCCTGCTGCTGCAAGGGCTGGAGACCCTGAGCCTGCGCATGGAGCGCCATGTGGATAACGCCCTGCGGGTCGCCAACCACCTCAAGCATCACCCCAAGGTAGCCTGGGTCAGCTACGCCGGTCTGCCGGGTCACCCCCACTATCTGCTGGCAGAGAAGTATATGGCCGGTCGCCCCTCAGCCATTCTCTCGTTCGGCCTGAAAGAAGGTTACGAGGCGGGCGTGCGCTTCTACGATGCGCTGAAGATCTTCAAGCGGCTGGTCAATATCGGCGATGCCAAGTCGCTGGCCTGCCACCCCGCCTCCACCACCCATCGCCAGCTGAGCGAGGCCGAGCAGGCCAAGGCTGGAGTGAAACCGGAGATGATCCGGCTATCGGTGGGGATCGAAGCGATCGAGGACATACTGGCGGATCTGGATCAGGCACTGGAGGCCTAAGTCAGTCAACGAGGGAGCGGGCATCAGCCCTAATGCCGATCAGTTAAGGATCCATTGACCGATCCTCCTGATGTGTAAAAATCCGAAACCTGTTGATTGGTTTCGGA
>NZ_JAPDCD010000007.1:0-134256 GCF_027705695.1 Aeromonas sp. QDB62
CCCGAGCGGCCAAAGGGATCAGACTGTAAATCTGACGGCTCTGCCTTCGAAGGTTCGAATCCTTCTCCCTCCACCATCATTCAGAAAACCCGGCCTAGCGCCGGGTTTTCGCATTTATAGCCCGCCGCAATCTATTTTCCCTCTGCACTCCAGTCTCTTATCGCCGTTTACCTGCTGCCGATCGCGCAATAAAAAACGGGAGGCCTGCGCCTCCCGTTTACGTTCATATCAGCCTTGTTAGGGGGCAAAGCGTTACAGGGTGAAGCGATAGAAGACATCGACCGCTTGGGCCACCCCGCTCATCGCCTGCAGATAGAGCCGTGGCAATACCTCGTAGCGCAGCTTGAATTCGGCGATGGGGCTGAACACCCCGACCCCGTACTGGAACTGCAAGCCCGGCAGTAGATAGGCCGACAGAGTCACCTGGGTGTTGTCGCCACTGCCCGCAGTATCGAGGGAGACATCGCTCATCCCGAGCGACTCGCCGATGCTCGACACCACGCCGTTGGCCTGACTCACCGCACCGGCCACCAGCAGGCCGTTGAAACCGCCATCCTCACCACCGGTCTGCAACCCTTTGCCGCGCAGCAGATAGGAGAGCTGTTCCGACTGCGCCATCTGCGGCTCGGAGTAGACAGTGATCTCCGGCTTGCTGGCTGGGCCGGTCACCCGCACCCCGACCGTCACCTGACCCTCGATGGTATCGGGATCCCGGTTGGCCTCGATGTTGAGGAACGGCCGATCCAGCGGACCAGAGAAGAGGATCCGACCCTCCTTGATGATGAGGTTCTGACCGTAAGCCTTGAAGCGGCCGTTGGTCAGCACCAGCCGGCCATTGCCTGCCAGCGGCTTCTCGGGATCCTGACGGATATTGAGACCGCCGGAGACATCAGTCTTCAACCCCATGGCATCGAGCTTCACATCGTTGCCAAGGCGGATCGCCACCTTCATCGCCAGCGGCAGGCTGGCCTGCTTGGGAGCAGGGGGCAGATCGTCATAGACCACGGTCACATCGTCGGAGACCGCCACCGCCGAATCCGGCAGGCTCTTGACCAGAATGCGTGCCCAGGGAATATCCACCTGACCGGTAATGCGGGTCTCCTCCCCCAGCGACACTGCGATATCGGGCGAGACTCTGACCCGGCCCATGCCCGGATATTGCGCCTCCAGATCCTTGCCCTGAATGGTGAGGCTGCCGCTGACCGGCATCTTGGCCCAGCTGAGCCAGCCGCCCAACGCCAGCGGCCCCTTGCCCACCAGCATGGAGCCATCGAGCTCGGCGCGGTTGCCCTCGATCTTGAGGCGGGTCACCAGCTTGGTCAGGGTCACCATGTCGGAGTGGGTCTGCACTTCACCGTCACGCAGGTTGAGCTGACCAAACAGCAGGGGCGCCGCCAGCGTGCCGTCGAAACGGGCATCGGCGGAGATGATCCCTTGCAGGGAGCGCACCTCCGGGATCAGTGGCGCGAAGGTATTGAGCTTGAGATCGTCAAACTTGAGCTGACCACCGAGCAGACCGCGACCGGCAGGCTCCTTGATCAGCAGGTCGGTATCGATATTGCCGATCTGCTTGGAGGCAAAATCGAGGCGAATGGCCGCCTGCTGCCGCTCGAAATCCAGGGCTAGTGCCAGCTGCTGATAATCAGTCTTGAGGCCATCTGCCACAAAAGTGCCCGGCGTAGTGCGCACCACTGCATGCAAGGTCGGCTGATTGCCACGCCAGCTGGCGCGGCCGTCGGCCGAGAGCATCGCCTGCCAGCGGAAGTTGTCCGGCAACCAGGGGCGCAGCCGCTTGAGATCAAACTCGCTCAGGGCAAACTCCAGGGTGCCTTGGGCAGCGGAGACCTGACTCCCCTTGACGCAGAGGCTGGCTCCCTTGGAGCCGAGACAGAGATCCCCCATCGCCAGCCGCTGACGCGGCAGATCGAGATCCAGCGCCCAGGGGGAGCTCAAGTCCCAACGGCGCAGCGGGGTTTTCAACTGCAACTCGGAGAGCGCCCCGCGCCAGTGATCCCCGCGCACGCCGCCACCTAGTTTGAGGTTGGCGGCAACAGGGTCACCCTTCATGGTCAGGGTCAACAGATGCTGACTGATATCGCCGCTGAGGTTCAGGGCCAGCTGGCTGAGCTTGGTATCCCCCTGTTTCAGCTGCGCCACCAACAGCGAGAGCTCACCGGCCGGTTTGGCACCGATCGCCGCATTGCCCTTGAGACTAATGCCCTTCAGGTCGGTGCCAGCATAGTAGAGCCGCTCGGAGGCCAGATCCGCATCGATTTTTGGCGTCTGCTGATTGCCACTGACCTTCACCTGTCCCTTGATATCCCCTTTCAGGCCGGGATAGATGCCCCCCAGCTGGGGAGCCTGCAGGTTGGCATCGAGCCTCCACTGGACGCTACTGATACTGCCCTTGGCCTGCAACTGGTTGGGGCCACTTTGCAGCGAGAGCGCCGGGATCTGCCACTCCATCTTGTCGTTGCCGCTAAGCGCCCCCTTGAGGGCCAGCGGGTACTGATTGAGTTTGCCATCCACCTTGAGCTTGGGCAGTTTCAGCTCCCAGTGGCCCGATTCGTTCATCACGAAACGGCTCTCCAGCTCACCGGCCAGCGTCCCTTTCAGCTCAGGCACCAGCTCGGCTGGATTGATCCCCTTGAACAGGGTGGTTCCCTGCCACTCGATCCCCTTGTTCCAGGCCAGCTTGCCATCGAGCTTCAGCCCCCCTTTGAGGGCGTTGAGCTGCAAGGCGATCTTGCTGAGCCGCTCCAGATCCCCCTTCCCGTCCAGCGCAAGCTTGAAGGGGGGGACATCGGTCCCCTTGCCGGAGGTATTGAGGGCAAACTGGTAGCCGGAGAGCTTGCCCTTGGCGGTCAGGCTCCCTTTATCCAGCCGATAGCTCGGCTCATCTTTGGCAGGCTTATGAAAGGGCCAACCGAGGCTCTTCCAGTCGAGGGCCAAATCAAAAGGGAGATCCGGGTCGAGGGCGGCCAGAGAACCCTTGAGATTGGCGGCGACCGGCCCCTTGGCCGACAACACCAGCCCCAGCTTGCCGACTGAACCGCTCAGCGCCAGCGTGGCCTGCTCACCCTGCAACTCGCCATCCAGCAGCCCCTTGCGGGCCTTGGCATCCAGCGTCACCGCCAGCGGGTAGTCGTCACTGAGCTGGATGTGGCCCTTGAGCGCCAGATCAGCCATGGCGTGGCGCAGCAAGAGCTCGCGCACCTCGATGCGATCATCGGCGGCAGTGGCCGACAGCAGCAACTTGTCGAGCCCTTCGATCAGCTCGCCCTGCTTATATTGCACCCGGGTCGCATTGACCCCTTCCAGCTGAATGGGGAAAGGAAGGTGAATGGCGGGCAGGACAATGGGGGCAGCCTTTGCAGGTTTTGCAACTGGCGCCCCTTTGCCCTGTTTGGCGGCCTCGGCACTGGCCTTGTCGGTGCGAGCAACTGCAGTCCCGGCTCGCTTCTCTTTAGCGCTCTTTGCATTAACGGTCTGCTCGGTAACGGTCTTGGCGTTCGCAGCGGCTGGCTGCTTGGCTGATTTTGCCTCTGCGTTAGCGGGCGCCGCGTCGTCCAGCGTCACTTTCAGGTTATCGAGCACCGGGCCGCGCACAATCAGCCCCTTGCGATTGAGGCTAGCGCCGATATCGAGGGACCCCAGGGTCACGGCCACGCCGGGCAACGCCAGATCGAGATCCGCTACCTTGAGGCTGTCAACTTGGATCTTGAGCGGCAGCGGGTGCCAGACAAAGGGTTCGGAAGGCTCTTCCGGTGTCGGCTCGGAGTCAGCTACCTTGACCACCGGATGGGTCGCCACCAGGGATTTTATCCAGAGCTTGCCCTGCAATAACTTGCCAAGATCCCAGTCGAGCACGGCGCGATCGACCGTGACTTCCACCAACTCATCCTGCCAGCCCACCCCTTCCAGAGTCCAGCCGTAGCCAAGCTGACCGGCCACCAGCTCCCCCTTGAGAGAGGGCAACGCCCCCTTGGCCTGTTGCCACAACCACTTGTTGCCCTGATGGGTAAAGCCCAGCAGGCTGACGCCGATCAGCAGCAGGAACACCAGCCCCATCAGCCAGAGAAAAATGCGTTTTAGCCAGATCACAATGCAGCCCCCCGCGCAAGATACAGCCGCAGCGGCCAAAGAAAAAAGCGTTTAGACAACATCATAATTCAGGCCCCAATGCGAAATGCAGCCGCAAGGGCTTATCCTCCTCCGATACCCCGACCGCCAGATCCAGCCTGACCTGACCGATGGGAGTCACCCAGCGCACACCGACGCCAGTACCTATTTTCCAGGGTTCGCTGTAATCGGTGGTGGAGGTGCCGCCATCAACAAACATGGCACCCAGCCACTTCTCGCTGAAGCGGTAGTTGTATTCCAGACTCGCCACGCTGGTGTAGCGGCCACCGGTCAGCTTGCCATCCGACCCGGTGGGGGAGATGGTCTCATAACCAAAGCCACGCACCGTCTGATCACCACCGGTAAAGAACCGTAACGACGGCGGCACCAGCGAGAAGCTGTCACCTATGATGGCCCCCTGCTCGGCCCGCATCAGGAATCTGTGGTTATCCCCGAGGGTACGCAGCCACTTGCTGCGCCCCCACACCCGCATAAAGCTGATGTCGGAGCCCCATCTGGGGTCGGAGAACTCCAGCGTCAACTGCTGGCGATCGCCCCAGTCCGGCACCAATCCGCCGCGTACCCGCAGCCGGGACCAGGAGACCCCCGGGATCAGCAGCAAGCTGTTCCCCTCGTCGGCGCCCTGGGTATAGATCTCGTTCTCCAGCCGGATAAAAACGTCCCGATCCCAGCTCTCCGGTCGCCGCGTCCAGCGGTGCACACCGATAGCCGTCAGATCGGAGCGGGTATCGTTGTTGTCCTTGTACTGGTAACCGGCCTGTACCGAGTAGTAGTCTCGCAGCGGGTTGCCCACCGGGATCTGGTAGTCGAAACTGAGTTCAGACTCCGGCGCCGACACCTTGGCGGTGGCAAAGAGGCGGTGGCCGTAGTGGTTGACCCAGGGCTTCTCCCAGGTGGCACTCAATCTTGGCCCCACGTCGGTGGCGTAACCGATACCGGTCTCGATTTCGTGATCGACCCGGTTATCCAGTGTCACCGCGATGGGCACCCGATAGTTGCTCGCCTCGCTCAATACCGGCTTGATATCGACCTGACGGAACAGCTTGGTGGAGGAGACATCCTGCGACATCTCGGCCAGCCGGATGGCGAGATAGGGGTCACCGCTCTTGATGTTGATAAGCGGGCGGATCAGGTGGAGCGCTTCGGGAGTGGCATCGTAGCGGATCTCGCCGAAACGGTAGCGATGGCCCGATTCGAACAGGATGAAGATCTCCGCCGTCCCCTTGTCCTGGAACACCTTGACCTGACTCCTGCTCAGCTTGGCATCAAAGTAACCGCGGGCCAGCCCGAGGCTGCCAAGATCCGCCTTGATCGATTCATATTTGGCGTGGTTGAGAGGCTCCCCCTCTTTCAGCGGTAACTTGTCCAGCAGGGCGCTGTAGAGCTCGTCGCTGCCCGCATCCCCCTCCAGCAGAATATCGAGGCGAGAGACGATGACCGGCTCCCCTTTGTCCACCTCGATCACCACTTTGGACGGGCTCTTCTTGTCGCGACTCAGGGTGATTTTCGGCTGGTAGTAGCCATAAACTTGCAGCGCTTTTTGCACGCTCTCGGTGATCCTGGCGCGGGCCGGGCGGTATTGCCGCTCCTGATAGACCGGCAGGGCATTGAGGTAGGCTTCAACGTTATCCTTGTTCTCCCCTTTCAACCCCTTGACCTGATAGGTGAGCTTGGCGGCAAACGCGGGCGAAGCCAGCAGCGACAGCAACAGGCCCACCCCCAGTACCAACAGGCCGCGGCGAAACGCAGAGCCAGACAGCGAACGCCCTGCCAGCAGGGATGAAATGCATCCTGTCAAAGGTCAATATTCCTGAATCTGTGGTGAAGGAAACCAGCGCCCTTTCGGGCCAACCCCGAAAGCGGCGCAGCACGCCATGCAGTGCATGGCCGTGACACAATAATGCGCGCCAGAAAAATGGCGAACCTTATCCTAACATAGGCATCGGCCAGCGACAGCGCGGTGCCATTGGCAAATTCGCCATATCTTTTAAGAGGTTGACCACAAATCACACATTTTGGTGACAATGACGACGCCCGCTTTCCCGATGAGGGCGAGCTGACCTGCCCTGAACATGCTTCACCCCGTCGTCAGGCACCATTTGTCACCTCTCCCCCTCTCTTTACCACCAGAAACCCACCACGACAGAGTTTGTCGGCATCGCCCCACCCTCACGGTTTAGCAGGCCCGGCACACGCCAAAGCCCGCCGTAGCGGGTGATTAAGAATTGCTCGTTCAGCGCAATCGAATTATCCCGCTGCCTTTGCAGACGTCACTCCCTCACACTTGAACCATCAACTGAAGGAGACACATCATGCATGCACGTAGCGAACAGATGGCTGACTATATTGCCGATCGTCTCGAGTTCATCACCTTCCTCGCCTGTTGCAGCGCCCTGCTGGCCCTGCTGACCGGCATGAGTGGCCAACAGGCACTGGCCTTTACCGCCCTGAATCTGCCGTTTGGCCTCGGTATTCTGCTGGCGATGGCGATGCTGGCCCCGCTGCCCGCCCACTGGCGGCTGCCAGGCATCACCTTGCTGCTGGCAGGTTGCGCCCTGATGACCCTGCAACTGGGGGGCGAGTGGCTCAATCCGCTGGCCATCTGGAGCCTCTACGCCCTGCTCGGGCTGGAGATCATCTGGCAAGCTCGCCCCCGCGCCGTGCTAGCCACCCGCGCTCGCCAATAATAGGGCTGACCAGCGCCGGTAAACGGCGGGCTGTGATGGCTGACGCCGGTGGCAAATTGGGGTACTCTTGCGCCCCCATTTGCCACCACACTTGGCATTAACAACCTTCGCCATCACGCCCAGGAGCGCCCCGATGAAAAAAGCCTGTGCCCAGCACATTCTGGTCAAGACCGAAAAACAGTGTATGGAGATCAAGGAGAAGATCGAGAAGGGAGCCGACTTCGGCCAGATGGCCAAGCGCTTCTCCACCTGCGCCTCTGCAAAACGTAGCGGCGATCTGGGGGAGTTCAATAAAGGGGATATGGTCAAGCCCTTCGACGATGCCGTATTCAAGGGCGAACTGCTCAAGGTACTGGGGCCGGTGCGCACCAAGTTCGGCTTCCATCTGATCAAAGTGCTCTATCGCAATTAAACCATCGCAACTGACCATTCTCTCGGTGAAGCTCCCATCAGGCGGGCTTCACCGACCTCCTCATCCTCCCTCGCAAAACTGGCTGAAACAACGCCAAACTCGCATCAATTTACTAACGTTATCAGACAATTAAGTTTATCCTTCTCGGCATTGTCCACATTCGACGATGGATCCCGTGCTATGCCCCGCTCTTGCTTGTGGCCCCTGCTGGCCTGGTTACTCCCGCTCGCTGGCGCCCTCGGCAGCCGCTTCCATCTCTGGCCCTGGTGGATAGGTTTTGCGATCTGTCTCATCGGAGCGCTTGTCTCCCTTATCCTGCTGGTGCGCCTGCCCTGGAGCCGCAACCGCTACGCCAACGGCTTTGGCGCCTTGCCGCTGTTGCTGCCGCTGCTCTTTGTGGTGCAGGCGCTGCGCATGCCGCTGATCAACGATGTGAGTACCGATCCCTACAATCCCCCCCTGCTGCGCTGGGCGGCGGAGCTTAGAACCGAGCAGGATCTGCCAATTAATAGCGCCCCGCTGAAAGCAGTTGAGGCAAAACCCGGTCCTCTCTTTACCAGGGCCTCCCCTGCCGAAGTGGTGATTGAAGCCAGCGAACTGATGCAGGAGCTGGGCTGGCAGGTACGACCGAGCCCGGATGGTCTGGATGCAGTGGTCACCACCGGCTGGTTCGGCTTTCAGGATGATGTGGCGCTGCGGGTCTTTGCCGGCCCGAAAGAGACTCGCATCGATATGCGATCGGCCTCCCGTCAGGGGCGCAGCGACTTGGGTACCAACCGGGCGCGGATCGAGGATTTTCTGATCCGCCTGAACGAGCGACTCGGTCAGGCCTACAAACCCAATTTGAAACCGTAAGTGTGAAACAACAAGAAGGTAACTGATGCGCGTTGAGGTCAAACCCGACCGGGAATATGCCTGGTTTATCCGCCCCTTTTTCTGGCTGCAAAAGCGCAACTATGGTCAGGTGCTTATTCCGGGCAAATGCTGGGGCCGCTCGCCGCGCCTGTTTGCCGCCGTCGCTACCCTCTACGGGGTCATCAACCGCAAGCGATCCCCCATCGACCCCGTGCTGCGCTCGCTGGTGACGGTGCGGGTCTCCCAGCTCAACTGGTGTCGTTTTTGCGTCGACATCAATGCCATGACCCTGGTAAAGAGAGCCGGCTCCAGCGAGAAGGTGGAGGCGCTGGCCAACTGGCGCGAAAGCCCGCTGTTCGATGAACGGGAGAAAGCAGTGCTCGACTACACCGAAGCGATGACCGGGCTGGATGGGGTTAGCGATGAACAGGCGGCCCGCCTCAAGCCCTGGTTCGACGACGACGCCATGGTTGAGCTGACCGGCCTTATCGCCTTCCAGAACATGTCGGCCAAGTTCAACGCCGCCCTCGATATCGCGCCGCAGGGCTTCTGCCAACTACCGGTGCAACCGGAACGCCCCGCCCAGCCAGACAGCAAGGACGCCTGATGAACCGGACCCGCCTGCTGCTTGCGCTGGTGATGGGGGGCCTCATCGGCACCTTTTTTACCCTCGATCTTGGCCGTTACCTCACTCTGGGCGCCTTGCAGGCCCAGCAGGCGGCACTGGCGCAATGGGTCGACAGCCACTTTGTCTCGGCCAGCCTGCTGTTCGTGCTTATCTATGTGCTGAGCACAGCCCTCTCCCTGCCCGGTGCCAGCCTGCTCACCCTGGGTGGCAGCGCGGTGTTCGGCGTCGCCTGGGGGCTGCTGCTGGTCTCCTTTGCCAGCTCCATCGGCGCGACCCTGGCCTTTCTCAGCGCCCGCTTTCTGCTGCGCGACTGGGTCACGGCCCGCTTTGGTGACAAGCTGACCACCTTTCACTCCGGCATGGCGAAGGAGGGTGCCTTCTATCTGCTCAGCCTGCGCCTCATCCCCGTATTCCCCTTCTTTCTGGTCAATCTGCTGATGGGGCTCACCCCCATCAGAGTCAGCACCTACTACTGGGTGAGCCAGCTTGGCATGCTGCCCGGCACCTTCGTCTATGTGCTGGCGGGCAGCGAGCTTGGCCAGTTAACCAGCACCGGCAATATCCTCTCTCCCGGCCTGATGATGGCGCTGACCCTGCTGGGGCTGATGCCCTGGCTGGTCAAGAAATTGACCGCACACCTCGCCCAGCGGCGCCTGCTCGCCACCTACCGCAAACCCGCTCGCTATGACTACAACCTGCTGGTGATAGGTGCCGGGGCCGGTGGACTGGTCACCAGCTATATCGCCGCAGCGGTGAAGGCCAAGGTGGCGCTCATCGAGAAACACAAGATGGGGGGCGATTGCCTCAACAGCGGCTGCGTCCCCTCCAAGGCATTGATCCGCTGCGCCCGCTTTGCCGCAGAGCAGCGCAAGGCCGACGAGCTGGGCTTTAGCCCAAGCCACTCCCGCGCCGATTTTGCCGCTGTGATGGAGCGGGTGGCTGAGGTTATCAAGGCGGTCGAGCCCCACGATTCCATCAAGCGCTATCAGGGGCTTGGGGTGGAGTGCATCGAAGGGGAGGCGCGGCTGGTCTCCCCCTGGGAGGTGGAAGTGAATGGCCAGCGCCTTGCCAGCCGCCATATCGTTATTGCCACCGGCGCCCGGCCGCTGGTGCCCAAGCTGCCGGGGCTGGATCAGGTGCCTTACCTCACCTCGGATAGCCTCTGGCAACTGCGCACCCCGCCGCGCCGCCTGCTGGTGCTGGGCGGCGGCCCCATCGGCTGCGAGCTGGCCCAAAGCTTCGCCCAGCTCGGCATTCCCGTGACCTTGGTGGAGCTCTCGGAGCAGCTGCTGCCCCGCGAAGATAGGGAAGTGGCCGACGCGCTGGCCGGGCAGATGAGCCGCGATGGCGTGCGGCTACTCACCGGCTGGCGCGCCGAGCGAGCCGACTACCTGCCCGCAGCCGAGGGGGATCTGCCCATCCGGCTGCAACTGCGCCGGGGCGATGAGACGCAGGTGATTGAAGGGGATCAACTGCTGCTGGCACTGGGTCGGGTCGCCAATGTGAGCGGCTTCGGGCTCGAAGCGTTGGGAGTCGAGCTTGCCCCCCGCGGCACCATAGCGGTCGATGGCTTTCTTGCCACCAACTTCCCCAGCATACTGGCAGTGGGAGACGTAGCGGGCCCTTACCAGTTCACCCACTTCGCCGCCCATCAGGCCTGGTATGCGGCGGTCAATGCCCTATTTGGCCAGTTCAAGCGCTTTCGGGCCGACTATCGGGTCATTCCGGCGGCCACCTACACCACTCCGGAGATTGCCCGGGTCGGCCTCAATCGCAAGGAGGCAGAGGCGCAGGGGATTCCCTTCGAGGCGACCCGCTTCGAGCTGGCCGAGCTGGATCGCGCCATTGCCGATGGTGAGCGCCACGGTTTTGTCGAGGTGCTGACCGTGCCGGGCAAGGATACTATCCTTGGCGCCACCATAGTGGGCACTCACGCCGGTGAGCGGATTGCCGAGTTCGTGCTCGCCATGCGTCACCGCCTCGGCCTTGGCAAGATCCTCGGCACCATTCACGCCTATCCCACCCTGATGGAGGGAAACAAATACGTGGCAGGTGAATGGAAACGGGCCCACCAGCCCACCCGGGTGCTGGCGTTGCTGGCCCGTTATCACCGCTGGCGCCGTGGCGCCTGACAATCAGGGAAACGTTTATGCTCAAGCCATTCTCACTGCTCGGCTCACACCTCAGATCACGCCAGAACTCTCGGCTTAAACGGCGGCTCAACGCCCTGCTGTGCGCCCTGCCACTGCTGGCCAGTGGCCCGCTGTTGGCGGCCAATCCAGACGACGGCTGGCAACAGACCCTTGAGGAGGCGAAAGGGCAGACCGTCTACTTCAACGCCTGGGGCGGCAGCCCGGAGATCAACGCCTATCTGGTGTGGGCCGGGCAGGAGCTGGCGCGCGACTATCAGGTCAAGCTGGTGCAGGTGAAGGTAGATGACATCGCCCAGAGCGTCAGCCAGCTGCTGGCCAACAAGCAGGCGGGTAAGCAAGCTGGCGGCCCCATCGATCTGCTGTGGGTCAACGGTGAGAACTTCAAGGCGCTCAAGGAACAGGGGCTGCTTGGCGCACCCTTTACCACTGAGCTGCCCAACATGGCGCTGGTAGACAGCAGCCTGCCGGTGAGTGAGGACTTCACCCTGCCGGTGGAAGGGCTGGAAGCCCCCTGGGGCATCGGCCAGCTCAATCTGATGGTCGACACCGAAGAGGTCGCCAGCCCGCCCACCTCGGCTGCTGCCCTGCTTGCGTGGGCCAAGGCCCATCCCGGCCGTTTCACCTATCCCAAGCCGCCCCAGTTCCATGGCTCCAGCTTTCTCAAGCAGATCTTGCTGGAGTTGACGCCAAACCCCGCCCCCCTCTATCGGGAAGCGACCGAGAGCGACTTTACCAAGCTCACCGCCCCGCTCTGGGCCTGGCTCGATGAGCTGCATCCGGCACTCTGGCGCAAGGGCAAGCTGTTCCCCACCAGCGCCGCCGAAACCCGCCAACTGCTCGATGATGGCGAACTGGCCATGGCCATCAGCTTCAACCCGCAGGAGGCGCAAAGCGCCGCCCAGATTGGCGCCCTGCCCCCCAGTGTGGAGGCGGTTGCCATGGAGAAAGGGGCGCTCACCAACAGCCATTTTCTCGCTATCCCCTTCAACGCCAGTGCCCGCGCCGGGGCCAAGGTGGTGGCCAACTTCCTGCTGAGCCCGGCAGCGCAGGCGCGCAAGGCCAATCCGGCATTCTGGGGTGATCCCAGCGTGCTGCGGGCCGATGCCCAGCCTGACTCCACAAAGGGGCAACCGGCATTGCGCTTCAAATCAGTGTCAGAGCCCCATCCCAGCTGGCAGCTCAAACTGGAAGCGGCCTGGGCCGGGCGTTACGGCCACTGATGAGTGCCGCTGGTCACCCGCTTGCCCGCTCCCGACCATGGCGCAGGTTGCTGATCCGCCACCGCGGGATGGGTATGGGCGTTGTTTATCTGGTGATCTTCGTCATTCCCCTGCTGGCGGGGCTATGGCAACTGCTGGCGGAGGGGATGACCGCCTCTCATCTTGCCTTGCTGTTGGCCCAGCCTGGCCTGTGGCACTCCGCTGCGCTGAGCCTGTGGATTGGCGCCGCCTCGACCCTCGGTAGCCTGCTGTTGACCGCCCTGCTGCTGGCCCACAGCGACAGCCGGGCTTTCGGCCTGCTCCGCCGCCTGCTCTCGCCGATGCTGGCCATGCCCCACGTCGCCTTTGGCATCGGTTTTACCTTTCTGCTCGCCCCCTCCGGCTGGCTACTGCGGCTCGTCTCGCCAGCCCTTACCGGATTTGAACTGCCCCCCGATTGGCAGACTATTCGCGACCCTCTAGGACTCGGGCTGATTGCACTGCTCGTTTTCAAAGAGACCCCCTTTCTGCTGCTGATGGCGATGGCCGCACAACAGCCCATCCAGCTGGCACGCCAGCAGTGGCTGGGGGCGAGCCTTGGTTTCAGCGCCCCCCAGATCTGGTGGCGCCTGCTGCTACCTGCGCTCTGGCCAGCCCTGCGCCTGCCCATCTATGCGGTGGCGGCCTACGGAGTGGCGGTAGTGGATCTCGCCCAGTTGCTCGGGCCCGACGCCCCCGCCCCGCTGGCGGTGCGGTTGTGGCTCTGGTATCAGGACCCGGATCTGCTCTGGCGCGGTGCCACCGCCAGTGGCGCCCTGCTGTTGCTCGCCATCACGGCGCTGCTGATCGCTCTGCTCAGATTACTGGAGTGGCTTCATAAAGAGATGGGCAAAGGCTGCTGGCTCAATGGCAAACGGGCCGAGTCCCATCCCCTTGCCAACCGGCTCGCAGCAGGCTTTGCATTCACCCTGATCACCCTCAATCTGGCGGTGCTGGCGGCCCTGCTGCTCTGGTCGCTGGCGCGCCGCTGGCCCTTTCCCACCCTCTGGCCAAGCCAGTGGAGCGGTCACTACTGGCTGGATCTGCTACCAACCCTGCTGCCGCTGCTGGCAACCAGCGCGCTGTTGGCGCTGGCGAGTGGCTTGCTGGCGCTGGTAATGGCGGTGTGTAGTCTGGAGGTGCAAGCCGGGCGCCGCCGCTGGCCACTTTGGCTTGTCTGCCTGCCGCTGTTGCTGCCGCAGGCGAGCCTGCTATTTGGTATCCGGCTCGGGTTGGACTGGCTTGCACACGACTCGATAAGCAGCGGCATTGGCTGGGGCTGGGTGCTCTGGAGCCAGCTGCTGTTTGTCTTTCCCTATGTCTATTTGTGCCTGCACGGCCCCTATCGCCAGTTCGATCCGCGGATCACCCAAAGCGCCCTGCTGCTGGGGGCAACGCCATGGCGAGCCTGGTGGCAGGTGAAAGCACCGCTGCTGGCGCGCCCGCTGCTGTTTGCCTTTGCGGTAGGGGCGGCGGTGAGCCTGGCCCAGTATCTGCCGACCCTGCTCTTTGGTGCAGGCAGGGTGGTCACCATCACCACCGAAGCGGTGGCCATCGGCAGTGGCCTCAACCGGCGGCTGGCGGGGCTCTACGGCCTGCTGCAACTGCTGCTGCCGCTCGTTATCTATCTGCTGGCGCTTTGGCTGCCGGCGCGGATCAATCCGGCGCTCAAGGGGGGCGGCTCACGATGAACTCTCATGATGGAAATCGCCATATGCTGAGCACCACGCCTCTTCGACTCTATCTGGATGAAAATCTGCGGCTCTCGCTGCCCGCCCTCCAGGTGGTCCCCGGCGAGGTGTTGACCCTGATGGGCCCCAGCGGTTGTGGTAAAAGCTCCCTGCTGGCAGGGCTCGCCGGAGTACTGCCGGGTGCGCTGACAGATAGCGGCCCCATCCGGCTGGAGGGGGATATAAGGCTCGGCGAGCGGTTACTCAACACCTTGCCACCGCAAGCGCGGCGCATCGGCATGCTGTTTCAGGATGACTTGCTGTTTGACCATCTGACGGTGGCGGAGAACCTGATGTTCGGCATGCCGGCGACCATCAAGGGAAAACGCGCGCGGCGGGAAAAGGCGCTGGCCGCATTGGCACAGGTCGCGCTGGCGGATCAGGCTGACAAGCTGCCGCCGCTGCTATCGGGGGGTCAGCGGGCGCGGGTCAGTCTGCTGCGCGCGCTGTTGGCCGAACCCGATGCCCTGCTGCTGGACGAGCCCTTCTCCCGCCTCGACAAGCCGCTGCGGGCCGCCTTTCGCGAGCTGGTATTCGCGCAGATCAAGGCGCTGGCCATCCCCGCGATTCTGGTGACCCACGACGAAGAGGATGCGCCGGGCACCATACTCAATCTCACCGAATCCTGTTTTTGACCGAGGAGTTCACCTTGTTTGACCGCCACCTGATCCCCGTGATCCGCAGCCCCCTCACCCAGCTTGCCAAACCGCTCTGCCGTGCCGGGGTCAGTGCCAATCAGGTGAGCCTCACCGGTTTTGCCATCGGCATGCTGGCGCTGCCGCTGCTGGCCTTTGGCTGCTATCAATGGGCGCTTGCGGCGATCCTGCTCAACCGCTTGCTGGACGGGCTCGATGGTGCCGTGGCGCGGGAAACTGGCATCACCGACTGCGGCGGCTTTCTCGACATCACGCTGGATTTCATCTTCTACGCTGCCGTGGTGCTGGGCTTTGCCCTCGCCGCCCCCGCCAATGCACTGCCCGCCGCCACCCTGCTGTTTGCCTTTATGGGCACAGGGTCGAGCTTTTTGGCCTTTGCCATCATGGCAGGCAAGCGGGGGATCGACAATCCGGTCTACCACCACAAGTCCCTCTACTATCTGGGCGGCCTCACCGAGGGGAGCGAGACCATCGTCCTTTTTGTGCTGATGTGTCTGTGGCCCGCCGCCTTCGCCCCACTCGCCTACGGTTTTGCTCTGCTCTGCGCCATCACCACCCTGACCCGACTCTGGAGCGGATACCACACCCTGCGTCACCCCCCGAGCTAAACAGCGCAGCACTCACCGGAGGGCTAATCCATCGCACGATGAATTGGTGGCCAACGAGGCGCACGGAACACTTGCACGCGGATGACAATGTTTTACCATGACGACACTTTTGTTAGTCTCTTTGAGAACCCTATGCGTCGCCTTGCCTCTCTTCTGACTCTGTCGTTATTCCCCCTGCTCGGTGGCTGCAGCAGCGCCCCGGCCCCCAAGCCCGTGGTCAAGCCCCAGCCCAACAGCGCCTTTATCAATCAGACTCCATCGAACAAACCTGTTTATACACAAGGGGTTAGCAAGGGGGATTTCGCCAATCGCCCCAACGTGGACCGGTTCGTCCAGAAGATGGTCGAGAAGCACGGTTTTGACAGTGCCCAGTTGCATCAGGTGCTGGCTCAGGCAGAGCGTTACGACTGGATCATCCGCCTGATGGATGCCCAGGCACCGACCACCGCCAAGCCCACCGGTCCGACCGGCGCCTGGAACCGCTATCGCGCCAAGTTCATCACCCCCGACAACGTGCAAAACGGCGTCAACTTCTGGCGTGAATACGCAAGCGAGCTGAACCGGGCGGAGCAG
Source organism: Aeromonas sp. QDB62 (assembly GCF_027705695.1). NCBI lineage: Bacteria > Pseudomonadati > Pseudomonadota > Gammaproteobacteria > Aeromonadales > Aeromonadaceae > Aeromonas > Aeromonas sp. QDB62. Next base: position 15,684 of record NZ_JAPDCD010000007.1, read on the forward strand.
ACCTACGGGGTGCCGCCGGAGATCATCGTCGGCATTATCGGGGTCGAGACCCGCTGGGGCCGGGTGATGGGCAAGACCCGCATTCTGGATGCGCTGGCCACCCTGGCGTTTGATTATCCGCGCCGCGCCGAGTTCTTCACCAGCGAATTGGAAGCCTTCCTGGTGATGACCCGCGATGAAGGGATGGATCCTGCAGAGCCCAAGGGCTCCTACGCCGGGGCCATGGGCTATGGCCAGTTCATGCCCTCCAGCTTCCAGCGCTATGCGGTGGACTTTGACGGCAACGGCCACACCAATTTGTGGGATCCGGTGGATGCCATCGGCAGCGTCGCCAACTACTTCAAGGCCCACGGCTGGGAGAAAGGCCAACCGGTGGCGGTGCGCGGTCAGGGTCAGCTGCCCGGCTATGAGCATGGCTTCCAGACCCGCTACCCGGTCGCCACCCTGCGCCGCGCAGGGCTCACCCCCACCAGCAGCCTGGGCAATCACAGCGAATCGAGCCTGCTGCGCCTCGATGTGGGCACCGGCTACCAATACTGGTACGGCCTGCCCAACTTCTACACCATCACCCGCTACAACCACAGCACCCACTACGCCATGGCAGTGTGGCAGCTGGGGCTGGCGGTGAAGGCGGCGCGCTGACAACTCGCTGGCATAAAACAGACAATGAAAAAGGAGCCATTATGGCTCCTTTTTTATATCCAACGTTCAACCCCATCAGGGGCTCAAGGATGGCTACCTGATTTAGACGCCTGCCTTGGCCAACGCAGCAGAGACAATTTGCTGGGCCTCTTGCTGGATCAGATCCAGGTGTACTTCGCCCTTGAAGCTCTCCATGTAGATCTTGTAGATGGACTCGGTGCCGGAGGGGCGCGCCGCGAACCAGCCGTTCTCGGTCACCACCTTGAGGCCGCCGATGGCGGCATCGTTGCCCGGCGCCTTGGTCAGCTTGGCGATGATGGGCTCACCGGCCAGGGTTGAGGCTTCGACCAGTGCCGGATCCAGCTTGGAGAGCACCGCTTTCTGGGCACTGTTGGCCGGGGCGTCGATACGACGGTAGCTGGAGCGACCAAACTTGGCTTCCAGTGCATCGTAATGAGCCTGCGGATCCTTGCCGGTGACCGCCAGAATTTCCGCCGCCAGCAGCGCCAGAATGAAGCCATCCTTGTCGGTGGTCCAGACGGTGCCATCTTTGCGCAGGAAGGAGGCGCCAGCGCTCTCCTCGCCACCAAAGCCGAACTCGCCGCTGTAGAGGCCATCCACGAACCACTTGAAGCCGACCGGCACCTCTTTCAGGGTACGGCCAATCTCGCCGGCAACCCGGTCGATCATGGAAGAGGAGACCAGCGTCTTGCCGACAGCCGCATCGGCAGCCCAGCCGGTGCGATGGGTAAACAGATACTGGATTGCTACCGCCAGATAGTGGTTCGGGTTCATCAGGCCAGACTTGGTGACGATGCCGTGACGGTCGTAGTCAGGGTCGTTGCCAAGGGCGATGTCGAACTTGTCTTTGAGGGCAATCAGGCTCGCCATGGCGAACGGGCTGGAGCAGTCCATCCGGATCTTGCCGTCTTTATCCAGGGTCATGAAGGAGAAGGTCGGGTCGACCTTGTAGTTCACCACCTCGATGTTCAGGCCATAGGTCTTGGCGATGACGTCCCAGTAGGCGACGCCGGAGCCACCCAGCGGATCGACACCAATCTTGATGCCCGCCTGCTTGATGGCATCCATGTCCAGCACGTTCTTCAGGTCATCCACGTAAGGGGTGACATAGTCGTGCTCCACCACGAACGGGCTCTTGAGCGCTTCGGCGAACGGCATCCGTTTCACGCCAGCCAGACCCGCTTCCAGAATGGCGTTGGCACGGTCTTCCACCCACTTGGTGATCTCCCCTTCGGCGGGACCGCCGTGGGGCGGGTTGTACTTGAAGCCACCATCTTCCGGCGGGTTGTGAGACGGGGTGATCACCACACCGTCTGCCAGCGCGGCAGGCTTGCTGGCGTTGTAGCGCAGGATGGCGTGAGAGATGACCGGGGTCGGGGTAAAGCCCATACCGGCTTGAATGCGAGTTTCAACGCCGTTGGCCGCCAGCACTTCGACTGCGCTGGCAAAGGCGGATTCGGACAGGGCATGGGTATCCATGCCGACAAACAGCGGGCCAGTGATACCGGCCTGCTGGCGATACTCCACCAGCGCCTGGGTCACCGCCAGAATATGGGATTCGGTAAAGGCGTTGTGCAAGGCACTGCCACGGTGGCCGGAGGTACCAAAGGCAACCCGCTGCTCGGGGCGGCTCATGTCCGGCTTGTTGAGGTAGTAGGCACTGACCAGACGGGGGATGTTGGTCAGGTCGCTTAAACGGGCCGGCTGACCGGCGTGGGAATGCTGAGCCATGGCGTTTTCCTTGCGTAATGGCGGCCTTGGCGGGCAAGGCCTGAGTCTTGATAAACCGTTAAATGGCGCCACACACCTGCGCGATCACCTCTTCGCCATAGCCCATGCTGGCCATCAGCTGGGCCACCATATTCTGCTTGCGGCTGGTGTTGGTGTTGGTGATCACCCAGAACGGGGTCTCCGGTACCGGCTTGGGCTTGGTGGTGCTACCACTGGCGCGCAGAGCCTCGGGATCCCGTGAGAAATAGACGCGCTTGCGCCCCTTGATTTCGGTGGCCTGGGTAAACCCGACCGGGTCGTCCCGGTAGAGGGTACTGAGCACCTGCATGAAGCGGTTGATGGACTTCTCTTCTTTTTGCAGCTCACCGGAGTCGAGCAGGGCTTGCAGCCCTTGCCGGGTGGCTACCGCACTGGGCTGCACCACGGCAACGGGCTCGGCAACCGGCACACGTTGGTGAGCAGGCTGTTCCAGCAGACGGCGCAGGATATCGGAGGCACTCTCACCAATGTGCCGGGTCTGGCTGGCGATATAGAAGTAGAGATCGTCATCAAGCTCGATGGTTTTCATAGGGATGCGCTGGACTCGTCGAAATTCGGATGCGGCGATTATACATAGGCAAACCCGACAGCCCAAGCAAGGGGCTGGCAGATGTACATGAATCTCATCGAGAATACGGCATAATAGCGGGCCAAGTGTGTGATCAGCCGCACTGATAGCCGATCCGGACGGGATTTTTTAGAAAAAAAACCACATTTATTTCCCATCCGTTGGACGAAATCCTTTTCTTTCCAGTGCGTTAAATAAAACAGCGATACGTACTCACGACCGACAAGGTGTCATTTTGCAACAAAACAGCATATTGAACTTCAAGGAGCAGGGTCAGGGCCCGGCGGTCATTCTGATCCACGGCCTGTTTGGCAGCCTCGACAACCTCGGCCTGCTGGCCCGTGCCCTCTGCGAGCAGTATCGGGTCATCAGCGTCGATCTGCGCAACCACGGTGGCTCCTTTCATAGCAGCGAGATGAGCTATCCGGCGCAAGCTGCCGATATCCTGACCCTGATGGATCGGCTGGAGATTGCCGACGCTACTCTGATTGGCCACTCGATGGGGGGCAAGGTGGCGATGCAGGTCGCCAAGCTGGCGCCAGCACGTGTAAGCCGTCTAGTCGTCGCCGATATGGCGCCGGTCGCCTATCCCCACTCCCGCCACCAGAATGTGTTCGCCGGACTCAATGCCACCCTGCGCACGCCGCCGCAAAGCCGCAGCGAGGCGGAAGCCATGCTGGCGCAGCACATCGAGATCGCCGGGGTGCGCCAGTTCCTGCTCAAATCCTTCGCCAGAGGCGAGCAGGGCTGGGGTTGGCGCTTCAATGTGCCGGCACTTAAGCAAAACTACGCCAACATCATGGGCTGGCCAGAGGATGATCGCCGCTTCGAGGGGCCGGTGCTCTTTATCAAGGGGGGGGATTCTGACTATATGCAGCCGCAATACAGCGAGGCGGCGCTGGCCCAATTCCCGGCGGCAAAGGTGCGTGTCATCGCCGACACCGGCCACTGGCTGCATGCGGAAAAACCGGCTCTGTTCAACAAATTGGTTGTGGATTTCCTGTCGACAGGCGGTTAACAGTTTCAAATCCTTTGTGATATAGTGCGCCCGTCATAAGGAGTGTGCGCAATCCATGCTAAGTGAACATATCGACCTGATCGAAAGTTTGGGCCTGAAATTATTTTTTCTGGCGATTTTCATCTTGATTGGTCTTGCCATTCATGACGTGCTCAAACGCGGCAATGTGCCCCGTTTTGGCCGTTTTATCGTCTGGTTGGTACTGTTTCTGGGTTGTGCGGGTTTTGTCGCCAAGGGGCTGATCGAACTGGGCTGGGAAGGCTCAGGACTCGGCTAACTTATTTTCATCTGTGATGTATGGCCAAACAGCAAACTGATCGAACAACACTGGATCTGTTCGCAAATGAGAAGCGCCCCGGCAGGCCAAAGACCAATCCACTCCCCCGCGAGACCCAGCTCAAGATCAACAAGCGTAACCAGCTTAAGCGCGATCGGGAAAATGGGCTGAAGCGGGTAGAGTTAAAGGTGGAGGCCGAGTTGCTGGAGCGCCTGAACCAACTTGCGTTACAACAGAACATCAGCCGAGCCGAGCTGATCCAATCTATTCTGAAACAACAGATTGAGTCCGCCTTTGCGGTGGACATTGCAGTCTGAGCGTTGAGCATTAACACCAAATACGGGTAACTAAACACTATGGCAAGTGTAGGTCTGTTTTTTGGCAGCGATACCGGTAACACCGAAGCTGTCGCCAAGATGATCCAGAAAGAGCTGGGCAAAAACCTGATTGAAGTCCGCGACATCGCCAAGAGCAGCAAGGCCGACATCGAGAGCTTTGACCTGCTGATGTTCGGCATCCCGACTTGGTACTATGGCGAAGCCCAGGCCGACTGGGACGACTTCTTCCCTGATCTGGGCGAAATCGACTTCACCAACAAGCTGGTCGCCATCTTCGGTTGCGGTGATCAGGAAGACTACTCCGAGTACTTCCTCGACGCCATGGGCACCCTGCGTGACATCGTCGAAGCCAAAGGCGCCATCATCATCGGCCACTGGCCGACTGCCGGCTACGAGTTTGAAGCCTCCAAGGCGCTGGTCGATGACAAGCACTTTGTCGGTCTGGGTATCGATGAAGATCGCCAGCCGGAGCTGACCGCCGAGCGCGTCAAGGGCTGGTGCAAACAGCTGCACGAAGAGATGTGCCTGGGCGAGCTGGAGTAATCCGCCTACCCTCATACCTCTGACAACAAGGGCCCCGACGGGGCCCTTGTTGTATCTGCTTGTTGCGATGCCTGCCTTTATTCTCCCCTGTTATTCACCCCTGTGCTCCGGTTTGGCCCGCACATAGAGGGTGCGCTTGACCTGCGCCACCAGCTCGCCGCTCTTGTCCTGCACCGTGACCTCGAATTCGGGGAAGTGCTTGTTGCCACCTTCAGTCGCCGCCACGATTTCGGCCAGCTTGCCCTCGGTCAGGTTGAACTCGGCCACCAGCTTGCCCTTGCCCGGCTTGATGTAGTTGATGCTGCCCGCCTTGTCCCAGACGTAGTAGCGATTCTTGAAGTAGCCCATCAGCATCAGCGGATAGATGGGGTCCGTCATGGCAAACATGCTGCCGCCAAACTGGGTGCGGTTGGCGTTCTTGTTCCACCAGCGGGATTTCAGGGTCACCCGACAGTAGCGAAAGTCATCGCTCAGGGTCTCTATCTTGATACCGGCGCCCCAGAAGGGGGGCCAGGCGTTGAGTGCGCGGCGCACCCAGGCCGCATTGTCAAAAAGCCAATCCATGGATCTCATCCGACCAGAAATATGAAAGTTACATCTTATCAACATCTGCCATACCGGCAAGTCGGACGACACGATTGATTATTTCAATCCAATCGGCCATTTAGGACTAAACCCCTTGAATTGCTGGGTTTATTTTTAGGGAGGCTACGACCTATAATGACAGGCCAAGCGAGTTCAAGGTTGCCATTCCTGCGGCAGTCCATCAGAATAACCCCACCTTCGAGAATGCGAATAAGTAGAATATGGCAGACAACAACCAAGCGTTAAAAAAGGCCGGGCTCAAGATCACCTTGCCCCGGGTCAAAATCCTGGAAATCCTGCAACAGCCGGATTGCCAGCACACCAGCGCCGAAGATCTCTATAAACGACTGATCGACCTGGGTGAAGAGATTGGTCTCGCTACCGTCTATCGCGTTCTCAACCAGTTTGATGATGCCGGTATCGTTACCCGTCACCACTTCGAAGGTGGCAAGTCGGTATTCGAGCTGGCGACTCAGGAGCACCACGACCACCTGGTTTGCCTTGACTGCGGCAAGGTGATCGAGTTCTCCGACGAAGTGATCGAACAGCGTCAGCGCGAGATCGCCAAGAAATTCAATATCCGTCTCACCAACCACAGCCTCTACCTCTACGGTCACTGTGCAACAGGTGAGTGCAAGCACGACGAATAAGTCGCCCGCGACTTGCAGATAACGGACAATAAAAAAGCCAGCATCAGCTGGCTTTTTTATTGTCCGGCGCAGGCCGTGGCATCGCACAGGGCAGGGTCTCCCCTGCCCTACTGAGTTAGCCTTCGACTTTGCCCCAGGAGTCGCGCAGGGCAACGGTGCGGTTGAACACCAGATGCTCCGGGCTGGAGAGCTTGTTGTCGGCGCAGAAGTAACCTTCACGCTCGAACTGGTAAGCCTGCTCCGGCTTGGCGTTCTTCAGGGATGCCTCAACACGAGCCCCCTCGATGATCACCAGGGATTCCGGATTCAGCGCAGCTTCGAAGTCATCCTCGGCGCCCGGGTTCGGTACCTTGAACAGACGATCGTAGAGACGCACTTCCGCTGGCAGGGAGTGAGTGGCGCTGACCCAGTGGATCACCCCTTTCACCTTGCGGCCATCGGCCGGATCCTTGCCCAGGGTCTCGGGGTCGTAGGAGCAGTAGATGCAGGTGACTTTGCCATCGGCATCTTTCTCGATGCGCTCGGCCTTGATCACATAGGCATTGCGCAGACGCACTTCCTTGCCCAGCACCAGACGCTTGAACTGCTTGTTCGCCTCTTCTTTGAAGTCCGCTTCGTCGATGAAGATCTCGCGGGTGAAGTTCAGCTCGCGGGTACCCATCTCGGCATTGCTCGGGTGGGCCGGGGCAGTCAGCACTTCGTCGGCAGCCAGGTTCTCGATAACCACTTTCACCGGATGCAGCACGGCCATGGCGCGCGGCGCATGCTCGTTGAGGTCTTCGCGGATGCAGGCTTCCAGCATGCTCATCTCGACGATGTTGTCCTGCTTGGTGACGCCGATGCGCTTGCAGAACTCGCGGATGGAGGCCGGAGTGTAGCCGCGACGACGCAGACCGGAGACGGTCAGCATGCGCGGGTCATCCCAACCATCGACGTGCTTCTCGGTCACCAGCAGGTTCAGCTTGCGCTTGGACATGACGGTGTACTCGAGGTTCAGACGAGAGAACTCGTACTGACGGGGGTGGCAGTCGATGGTGATGTTGTCCAGCACCCAGTCGTACAGACGACGGTTGTCCTGGAACTCCAGGGTACAGATGGAGTGGGTGATCCCTTCCAGCGCGTCCGAGATGCAGTGGGTGAAGTCATACATCGGGTAGATGCACCACTTGTCACCGGTCTGGTGGTGGTGGGCAAACTTGATGCGGTAGATCACCGGATCGCGCATCACCATGAAGGGAGATGCCATGTCGATCTTGGCGCGCAGGCAGGCGGTGCCTTCGGCGAACTCGCCGTTCTTCATCTTGGCAAACAGCGCCAGGTTCTCTTCCACGCTGCGATCGCGGAACGGGCTGTTCTTGCCCGCTTCAGTCAGGGTGCCACGGTACTCGCGCATCTGCTCGGGCGTCAGCTCGTCCACATAGGCCAGACCCTTTTCAATCAGCTCGATGGCATAGCCGTGCAGCTTGTCGAAATAGTCGGAGGAGTAGCAGATCTCGCCGCTCCACTGGAAGCCGAGCCACTGTACGTCCTGCTTGATGGACTCTACGAACTCGATGTCTTCCTTCACCGGGTTGGTGTCATCGAAACGCAGGTTGCACTGGCCCTGATAGTCACGAGCGATGCCGAAGTTCAGGCAGATGGACTTGGCGTGGCCGATATGGAGATAACCGTTCGGCTCGGGCGGAAAACGGGTATGCACGCTGGTGTGCTTACCGCTGGCCAGATCTTCATCAATGATCTGACGAATAAAGTTAGTTGGGCTGTTCGCCTGACTCATGGCTCACCTCAAAAAAGCGTCACTGGCGGAAGTTGTGCCGGCTGGCACCCTCATCCCCCCGCCGTCAAGCCGGGTATGATCCCTCATTACGGGCGCTGCCTCAACCTGAATTTGGCACTTCCGGGCCATTTCCCGGCCATTGCGCCACTAAAAACGGGCGGGGTTGGCACATTGCGCAGCAAATGCATAAAAAAGCCCCGCACAAGGCGGGGCTAAAAGTGATGAAAAACAAAACAGACAATTACACACAACAAAGGCTCACACGCACAGTCAACCTTTCCCAAACCCGATGCGCCATCGCCCTTGGGAAAGGCGGGTCTTGCGACCCACCTTGCATTAACGGTTGACTGCTATCAGTTCAGTTCGGTGACGCGGCTGGTGCGCTTGCCATCGAAGCTGGTGGTACGCAGGTAGACCTTGCCATTCACGCTCGGCTTGGCCGCGGCGTCATAGGCACTCCAGTTGGTGCCGTCCAGGCTGTACTGGATGGGCAGACCCGGCAGATCCACGTTTGCTTCCAGCACACCGTTCACCACTTTGGCACCCGGTACGGAGAGGCGGTATTCAACACCGGCCTGATCCAGTTTCGGCAGCACGCGCTGACCCAGTACGTTGGCAAACTGGTTCCACTCTTTGTTGAGGGTGGCCTTGTTGACATGCTTGGTCTCGCCGGAGAACTCGCGGTTCTTCACGTAATCCAGCTCGAAGCCGCCTTTGTGCCAGGCACGCTCGGCCACGGAGAAGATACGCGGGTAGACCATGTACTCGTACTGAGCATCGGTACGCACGGTTTCACTCCACTGCTGACCGGAGATCCCCTTGAACTTGACCGGATCTTGGTCACCCTTGGCCACGAAGGCGTTGCCGTCGCGGTCAACCGAGGTTTCGGCGTTCTGCGGCAGGTTTTCCGGGGCGAAGGCGAACACCTTGCGCGTGTCGTTGAAACGGGTTGCCCAGTAGTAGCCACGCTCAGCCGGATGTACTTCGTTCGGGAAATCGAAGTAGAGGTAATCCGGGTTGGACAGCACCACTTCGTAACCCTTGTGCGCCCACTTCATCGCTTCGTTGAAGCCACCCCAGTAGAGGGTTTCCCAGAAGTTGACTCGGGTGTTGTCGGTGGCGAAGTCTTTGGCACCGCTGGCGTACTTCAGGCCATCTTCCCACGCCTGCAGGGTAGAGAAGCCGCGGTCTTTGACCATCTGGCCCACTTCCTTGGCGAAGTAAACCGGCAGCTCGCCCACTTCCTTGATCTTGCCTTCGTCGATCATCTTCTGGCACATCGGGGACTTGCCAAACGGCTTGTCCTGCTTGCTGGAATCGACGTTGCCTTTCCAGGCGACCAGCTCTTCTTTCTTGGTGACGGCCGGATCCTGATAGCCACCGCCCTGCATGATGTTCTTCGCCTCATCACCACCGTAGTGCCATGCGGTCAGCGGCTGACCAGCGGCCTGGTGCATCTGGGCAACTTCATCAATTACCTTGGCCACGAAGGTGGCAGCACCTGGCTGGCAAGGGTTGATGAAGGACATCTTGTCGTAGAACTGGACTGAGGTGACGTTGGAGGTGTCAGCCGGATCAGTCAGACGGAACTGGTTGGCTTCCGCTTCTTTGCCTTCCGCCATCAGACGCTTGTAGCGCGCTTCCATGGAGATCACAGCAGCACGAGCGTGGGCCGGCATGTTGATCTCGGGGATCACGGTCACACCGCGGGCCTTGGCATAACGCACCAGATCCACGTAGTCAGACTTGCTGTAGAAACCGGAACCCTGGTTGTCGCTGGTCGGGCCGGAACCCAGTTGCGGCATCAGGCACTTGGTTTCGGACTCGTCGTGGCAACGCTGGCTACCGACCTGGGTCAGCTCCGGCAGACCCGGGATCTCCAGACGCCAGCCTTCATCGTTGGTCAGGCCAAGGTGCAGCACGTTGAGCTTCATGGCAGACATCTGGTCAACCAGCTTCTTCATGGTATCCAGACTGCGGAAGTGGCGGGCCACGTCGGTCTGCATGCCACGGTATTCAAAGCGCGGCGCATCCTCGACGGTCATCGGGCTCACCAGCTTGTCATCAACACCCAGCAGGGAGATCAGGGATTGTGCACCCCAGAATGCCCCGTCGATGTCGCGACCCTGGATCACGGTGCCCTTCTGACCGATGGTCATGTCATAGCCTTCAGCCTGCTTGAGCTTGCTGCCGAGCTTGATGGTCACCGGGTAGCCGGTGTCGGAGAGGGTAACACCCAGCTTGGTCAGTTGAGCCTTCAGGGCCTCGGCGCGATCGCTCGGCAAATCCAGGGCATTGAGCTTGATGGTAGAGAAGTCGATTTGCGGACCAGCCTTGACCACCTGCTTCATCGGGGTCGGCAGGATCTGGTTGTCAATCTTGCCAGCCGGCAGCAGGGTGCTGGTCTGGTTGGCCGCGAAACGGGTTTCGCTGTTCATCAGGATGTTCTTGTCATCCTTGGTGCGCTTCCAGCCATCGGCCGGCATCGGCTTCTCGTAGGTGCTGGCATCATTGATGTTGCTCATGCTGGCCAGTACTTTCGGCTCGGCACCTTCGCTGGCGACATACCAGTTCGGCATGATGTCAGATTCGAACAGTACCCAGTATTCCACCACCAGCGGCACTTCGACCGTGGCATCCTTGGCAAAGCCCTGGAACTTCTCGGTTGGCGTCAAACGATAGAGATCGCCGGTCAGGTGAGTGATGGTGAACTGGTCGTTATCCACACGCTGGATACGACGGATGGAGGAGACGTAGATGCTCCAGTCTTTGGAGGTCACGTCAGCACCGGTGTTGGTCAGGTGCAGCTTGGCAACGCCACAGCTCGCCCACTCGGAACCGAGCGCCTGGCAATCGAGGCCGGCACCGGCACCGTCGTTGGTGACCACTTCATACTTGACCACCAGGTTACTGGCGAGGGAGTCGACCACGGCCTGCTTGGCGGCATCGGCTGCCAGCGCAGGACCGGCAAAAACGGTAGACATGGCAATGGCTAACAGAGAATGTTTCAAGTTCATAACTGCTGCTCTCATTTGAAGTAAAGGTTGGATTTTCTTGGCTTTTTTATATTGGGCCCCGGAGCGGGGCCCTTAGTTATGTCAACAATGGACTTAGACTTGAGGTGAGCGAGTGCTCGATTAACGCAGGGCTTTCATCTCACCGGCGATGATTTCGGCCAAGGGGCCCAGAATCACCTGCAGGTTCTGCTCACCGAGTTTGACCACACCGGCCGCACCCAGGGCTTTCAGCTTGCGCTCATCGACGACGCTGCGGTCTTTCAGAGTCAGACGCAGACGGGTTATGCAGGCATCGATGGAGACCAGGTTTTCTTGACCACCCAGCACTTCCAGGTATTGCTTGGCCAGCTCGGTACGGTTGGTAGATTGGGCGACAGCCGGAGCTGTGTCCTCATCTTCCTCACGACCCGGGGTTTTCAGGTTCAGCTTGGCAATCACTGCGCGGAACACCACGTAGTAGAGGCCGAAGAACACCAGACCCTGAGCAATCAGCATGTACCAGTTGGTCGCCAACGGGTTACGGCTGGAGAGCACCATATCCACCAGGCCGGCACTGAAGCCGAAACCAGCCATCCAGTGCATGGAGGCAGCGATGAACACGGAGATACCGGTCAGTACGGCGTGGATGACATACAGTACCGGCGCCACGAACATGAAGGAGAACTCGAGCGGCTCGGTGACACCGGTGAAGAAGGAGGCAAAGGCAGCTGCGATCATGATGGAAGCAACTTTCTCTTTGTTCTCTTTCTTGGCGGAGTGGTAGATGGCCAGAGCGGCACCCGGCAGACCGAACATCATGATGGGGAAGAAGCCAGCCTGGTACATACCGACCACGCCTTTCACCTGATCCAGGCTCTTGCCAGCGGCCAGCGCGGCATCGATGGTAGCCTGACCACCCAGGAAGTTCGGGATGTCGTTGATACCGGCCACGTTGAACCAGAACACGGAGTTCAGGGCGTGGTGCAGACCAATCGGGATCAGCAGACGGTTGAAGAAGGCGTAGATACCGGCGCCAGTGGAACCCAGGCTCACGATGGATTCACCGAAGGAGACCAGACCACCGTAGATTGCCGGCCATACCGCCATCAGGATGAAGGAGACAACGATCATCACGACGGAGGTTACGATCGGTACCAGACGACGACCGGAGAAGAAGGAGAGTGCCTTGTGCAGCTCGACGCTGCTGAAGCGGTTGTACAGCTCAGCGGCGATAACACCACACAGGATACCGACGAACTGGTTGCTGATCTTGGCAAACGCGGCAGGAACCTGATCCACCGGGATGCTCTTGATCTGGGCCACAGCACCCGGGCTCAGCAGGGTGGTAACCACCAAGAAGCCAACCAGACCTGCCAGGGCAGCAGAACCGTCTTTATCCTTGGACATACCGTAAGCGACACCGACTGCGAACAGTACGGACATGTTATCGATAATGGCTGCACCCGCCTTAATCAGGAAGGCAGCCAGCGCGCTGTCACCACCCCAACCATTCGGGTCAATCCAGTAGCCAACCCCCATCAGGATCGCTGCGGCAGGCAATACCGCTACCGGCACCATCAGGGCACGGCCGATCTTTTGCAAATAACCGAGAATGTTCACGGTTCCTCTCCTTAGTTAATGTTTTTCTAGAAATTAAGTGCTTATCACGTTTGACGCATAAGCCATCAAGGCTTGATTGGCAGTCTAGGGCTTTTATTTCGCTGCGCAAATTAATAAACCGATAATCGTGATCGTTATCACCCAAACAAGATAAAGGTGGTGGATAGATGTGGCTTAGTTCGCAATCTTTATTTACGCTATAAAACAACTTGAATCCGTCTTAGCCAATTGCCACCGCCAACCCGGTCGCAACCCGAAACAGAGGTATCCATCATGCGCCTGATCCCGTTGAAATCTGCCAGCCAAGTAGGCCTCTGGTCTGCCCGTTACATCGTTGACCGCATCAACGCGTTCAAGCCGACGGCGGATCGCCCCTTCGTACTGGGTCTGCCTACCGGTGGTACTCCGCTCAACACCTACAAGCGCCTGATCGAGTTGCACAAAGCCGGTGAAGTGAGCTTCCAGAACGTGGTCACCTTCAACATGGACGAGTACGTCGGCCTGCCGGAGGATCACCCGGAGAGCTACCACAGCTTCATGCACAACAACTTCTTCTGTCACATCGACATTCGCCCCGAGAACATCAACATCCTCAACGGCAATGCCGACGATCTGGTGGCCGAGTGCAAGCGCTACGAAGAGAAGATCAAGTCCTACGGCAAGATCCACCTGTTCATGGGTGGCGTGGGTAACGATGGCCACATCGCATTCAACGAGCCGGCCTCTTCCCTCTCCTCCCGCACCCGGGTCAAGACCCTGACCGAAGATACCCGCATCGCCAACTCCCGCTTCTTTGGCGGCGACATGGAGCAGGTGCCCAAGCTGGCGCTGACCGTGGGTGTCGGCACCCTGATGGATGCCGAAGAGATCATGATCCTGGTCACCGGTCACAGCAAGGCACTGGCCCTGCAAGCCGCCGTGGAAGGCAGCGTCAACCACATGTGGACCATCTCCACCCTGCAACTGCATCCGAAGGGAATGATGGTGTGCGACGAGCCCTCCACCATGGAGCTCAAGGTCAAGACCGTCCGCTACTTCCAGCAGCTGGAAGCCGCCAACATCGGCCGTCTGTAAGGAGTCGTCATGTACGCATTGACCAACTGCACCCTCTACACCGGCAGCTGCGTGCTGACCGGCTACGGGGTGCTTGTCGAGGGCGACAAGATTGTCGCCATCTCTCACCTGGCCGAGCTGCCAGCGGGCATCGAGCAGATTGACCTCAAGGGCGCCAACCTGACCGCCGGTTTTATCGACGTGCAGCTCAACGGCTGTGGCGGGGTGATGTTCAACACCGACATCACCACCGAGACCCTGGCGACCATGCAGGCCGCCAACCTCAAATCCGGTACCACCAGCTTCCTGCCGACCCTGATCACCAGTCCGGATGCCGACATGAAGCAGGCCGTTGCGGTCACCCGTGACTACATGGCGGCCAACCCCAACGAGGTGCTGGGTGTCCATCTGGAAGGGCCCTACACCAACCTCAAGCGCAAGGGGATCCACCCTGCCGCGCAAATTCGCCAGCCAGCGGACGAGATGATCGACTTCTTCTGCGCCAACGCGGATGCCATCACCAAGATCACCCTGGCACCGGAGCGCAACGAGCCGGCCCATATCCGCCGTCTGGTGGACGCGGGCATTCTGGTCTCGGCCGGTCACACTGCCGCCAGTTACGATCAGGCGATGGCCGGATTCGATAACGGTATTCGCTTTGCGACCCACCTCTACAACGCCATGACCCCGACCCTCAATGGTCGCGAGCCGGGCGTGGTGGGTGCCATCTATGATCGCAAGGATGTCTATGCCGGCATCATCGTCGATGGTCACCACGTTCACTGGGCCAACGTGCGACTGGCACACAAGGTGCTGGGGGAACGACTTGTGCTGGTCACCGACGCCACCGCGGCAGCCGGCGCGCCGGAAGGCTTTGAGAAATTTGATTTTTGTGGCACCACCGTCTTTTTACGCGATGGTCAGTGTGTCGACGAGAATGGTACACTCGGCGGTTCCTCCCTCACCATGATTGAGGGGGTGGAAAATCTGGTCAAGCAGGTCGGATTACCGCTCGATGAAGCACTGAGAATGGCCAGCCTCTACCCCGCTCGCGCCATTGGATGGGACTCACGTCTCGGTAGTATCCAGGTCGGTAAAGTAGCCAACCTCACTGTCTTCGATCAGGACTTCACGGTCCGTGGGACCGTGGTTAACGGACACTACACACAACAGTGACATCATGACTGGCGGACAAATAGCAAACGTAGATCTTATCAAGCAGGTCAACAGTGCAGCCGTGTATCGGCTCATCGATCTGCAAGGCCCCATCTCCCGGGTCAAGATTGCCGAGTTGAGTCAGCTGGCCCCGGCCAGCGTGACCAAAATAACCCGGCAACTGATCGAGCATGGCCTGATCAAGGAGACCTCACCGCAAGCCTCTACCGGCGGGCGGCGAGCCATCTCGTTGACCACCATCAAACAACGCTTTCAGTTTGTCTCTGCCAAGCTGGGCCGTGGCTACCTGCAACTGAGTCTCTATGACCTCGATGGCAAGGAGCTCGACCAGCACGTCACCCAGGTGACCGAGATCGACCAGCAACCCGTGGTCGACATGCTGCTGCGGGAGATTGGCGCCTTTATCGATGCCAACCGCGAACGCAGCCGCAACCTGATCAGCATCGCACTGACTATGCCGGGTCTGGTCAACCCGGAATCCGGTATGGTCATCTACACCCCCAAGTACCAGATCCGCAATCTGGGACTGGCGAAGCTGTTGGAAAACCACTTTAACCTCCCCTGCTACGTGGGTAACGACACCCGCTCGCTGGCGCTGGCCGAACACTTCTTCGGCGAGTCCCGCGACTGCATGGACTCCATTCTGGTGAGTGTTCACCAGGGGACGGGCTCGGGGATCATCACCAAGGGTCAGGTGTTCCTTGGTCAGAACCGCAACGTCGGCGAGATCGGCCATATTCAGGTCGAGCCGCTCGGCAAGCGCTGTCACTGTGGCAACTTCGGCTGCCTCGAGACCATCGCCTCCAACGAAGCGATCATCGACAAGGTGAAGGAGCTCATCAGCCGCGGCCACCAGAGCGCGCTGCAAGAGAAGCACATCACCATTCAGGAGGTGTGCAAGGCGGCCATGGCCGGTGATGAACTGGCCCGCAGCGTGATCGAGAACGTCGGTGAGCATCTGGGACGAGCGGTAGCCATTACGGTCAACCTGTTCAACCCGCAGAAGGTGCTGATCGCCGGCGAAATCACCGCCGCCGAAGAGATCCTCTTCCCGGCCATCCGTCGCTGCGTCGAGCATCAATCCCTGCCGAGCTTCCACCGTGGCCTGCCCATCGTGAAGGCCCGCTTCCAGAACCAGCCGACCTATGGCGGCTTTGCGCTGGTCAAGCGCGCCCTGCTGGAAGGGGATCTGCTGCAGATCATCATGGAGCAGAAGTAAGGACTTACCTTGCGAGATAACAAAACGGCAGCCACTGGCTGCCGTTTTCTATTGTGTGCTCGTTGGAGATTTAGCCCGCCCGACACGGCTTGAACAGATCCAGCTTGTTGTCGTAGACACTTGTCTGCACATCCATGATCCCCAGCATGGAGTGAAACAGGTTATCATGGGAGAAGCGCTGGCTGCTTGCCTCCGCCGCCAGGCAACCCATATCAAGCTGGCGATCGGCCTGTAACTGAGGCGAGAACCAGGTCAACAGCGGCACCCGGGTTTGGTCATCCGGCGCAAACTTGTAGGGGGTGCCGTGCAGATAGAGCCCCATGGCACCGAGGGATTCGCCGTGATCGGAGAGATAGACCAGTCCCACATCGTACTGGCTCTCCAGCGACTTGAGCTTGTCTATCAGTAGCCCCACTACCTTGTCGGTGTAGCGGATGGTGTTGTCATAGGTGTTGACCAGCTCTTCGTTACTGCAGTTTTCAATGTCGCTGCGCGGGCAGTCCGGCATAAAGGCGCGCTCGCTGGCAGGGTAACGACGGAAATAGGTCGGGCCATGGCTGCCCATCAGATGAAAGGCCACCAACTTGTTGCCCTTCATGCCGGCAATCTGCTGATCCAGCCCCTCCAGCAGCACCTCGTCATAGCAGGACTCTCCCTGACAGAGCGCCGGATAGGATTTGGGAAGGATCTCGATGGTCGGCACATTGCGGCACACCCCTTTGCAACCGCCATCGTTCTCTTTCCACAGCACAGATACCCCGGCATGCTGCAGCACATCGAGCAGGCCGTCACGGGAGCTGGCGAGCTGATCATCGTAGCCGCGCCGTGTGAGGTTGGAGAACATGCAAGGCACCGATACGGCGGTTGCCGTGCCGCAGGAACGCACATCCTTGAACGACACCACCCCCTGCTCTTTCGAGGTGAAGCTGTTGGTTGCCTTTCCATAACCGTTCAGGGAGTAGTTCTGGCTGCGCGCAGTCTCCCCCACAACCAGGAACATCAAGGTCGGCTTGCCTCCCCGGGCCACCACCCTGGCGTCAGTCCCCAGATGCTGGTAGGGGATCGGGGTGGCAAACAGTACATCCCGCCCATATTTGTAGAGGCCGTGGACATAGTTGGCGGGCACAATTTCTTTGGCCAGCGACTTGTTGTTACGCCCGACCGAGGCGTAATCCTGATAGTAAAGTGCGGCAACGCCCCCGATAAACAGCAGGGAGATGGCCAGCGCACCTGCCCGCAACGCCAGCCCCTGATACCAGCGAGCTGGATAACGGATCTTGATCGACCAAAGCACCAGAACAGGCAGCAGCCCGGTCAGCAGAAACCAGAGTGCCACCGAGCCATTCAAATAGGCCCCAGCCTCACCACTGTTAGTTTCGATTATGTTCTGCATCATGCCGGCATCGAAGATGACGCCGTATTTGAGCATGGCGTAGCTGACGATGGAGCCGCTCAGGATCAGCAAGGTAAAAAAGGGCTTGAGCACAAACCGGAACGTGAAGGGAATAAACACGGCATTGAGCGCCGCGATCAGCACCAACGGGATCGAGATGGCAAACCCGGCTTTGACATGGGTCAGACCACTGAGCACCGTATAGAAATGCAAAAAGATTGGCCAGTTCAGTACCAGAGCGAAAAAGAGCACCAGCAACAGATTGGTCTGCAGTACACCGAGGGTCACTCGCATAAACAACTCCTACATACCGGCCTACAGAGAGAGGGCGCGGTCAAGCCAACAGAAACGACGGGGCCAGCGTAGGAAGTCAAACTTAAGAACGAATTAAGAAGGGAAGCGTGGTGCTAGTGCGCGCCATCACAGCGTGGGGTAATCACCTCACTCACAATGGATTTTTAGTTGTCTATCCCTTGGATTTTGCTAGCTTGTTGAGTAGGCATTCACGAAATGCAGGTTCACTGATGGCACTGATCCAAGCCTCGATAGAGCAGTTGAGAGTAGGCCACTTTATCCACCTTCCGACCGGCTGGACCAACCATCCGTTCATGTTCAATACGTTCAAGATCAAGGATCAGCAGCAACTCGACATTATCCGTCATCTTGATCTCACCCTGCTGATGGTCGACCCCGACAAGAGCGATCTGCCTATCGAGCCGCTGCTGCGCGGTGATATTCCCGATGCAGGACCTGATCTTGACGAGCTGGAAGAGCTGATTGCCTCGGGCCCGCCCCCCTTTGACGAGAAGGCCTTTCGCCGCTCCATGCGCGCCGCCGACAAAGCCTTTGGCCAGTCCATGAGCGAGCTGCGCGATGCGCTCGGGGCGCTCAATCTCAAACCGGATGAAGGGCTGGCCAACACCGCCCAGATCGTCCGCAATGCCGCCTTCACCCTCAGTCAGCACGAGGGCCCCCTCGGGCTGCACCTTATTCGCAGCCCCCACACCGATATCCTGCTGCAGCACAGTCTCAACGTGGCCTTTATCGCCATGTTGATGGCGCGCGAGCTGGGCATGAATCCCATCGAACTGGAAGAAACCGGTCTGGCCGGACTTATCCACGATATCGGCGAGCTCAAAATACCGAGCCAGATCATCCAGAAGCGTGGGGAGCTCAGCAAGGCAGAGCAGAACTTTCTCAACATGCACCCGCAATACGGGCTCGACATGCTGACCCAGCTCAACGCCTTTGAGCCGAAAATCCGTCAGGTCGCCCATCTGCACCACGAGCGACTCGATGGCAGCGGCTATCCGCTCGGGATCAAGGGGGGGGAGATCCCGCCGCTGGCCCGGCTGATCGGACTGGTCGACTTCTACGACGAACTGCTCCATCCCCGCAACAGCGGTACCCCGGCGGCGCCGAGTCAGGCCATCAGCCAGCTCTACAAGTTATCCCAGAAGAAGTTCGACCAGAATCTGGTCAAGTTGCTGGTCAAGGTGCTGGGGGTCTATCCGCCAGGATCACTGGTGAAACTCTCGGACGAGAGCATCGCGCTGGTGCTCTCCACCGAGCCCACCATGCCCCTCAAACCGAAGATCCTGCCCTATATCAAGGCGCAGCGGCCGGAAGCGGTCGCCATGATCGATCTGCGGGAAGATGAACGCACCATCACCGCGTTTATCAAACAGGACGAACTGGATGAGGGACAACGGCAGTTCTTCAATCTGACCCGCCGCTTCTGCTACTACTTTGCCTTCTGAGTTATCCCCAGAAGCTGGGGATAACTCATTGGACAAACCGGAATAATTGCTCGAATCCCTATCCCAAGGTTGCCATCTGACCATGTATAAAAAACGCCCAGCCATGGGGCTGGGCGGAGCATGCCACCTCCGTGTAGCGTATCCAGCGGATACTTCCATGCTCTACCCATCAATATCAACCCGTGGCCGCTTACACAAATATCAATTTAACATGCTGATTTAATATGGTTTTATCCACCTGTTCTGGCAAACTGGCGGCCCGTTGCAGCCCTTTTGGCCAACAGAACAAGATCTTGATCACACTTATTCACGGGCTGGTTATTTTTTCACCCGACTTATGAGGAACGTTTTTTATGCAGTTGGTCCTCTCCTTGCTGCAACAGATGAGCGTCAGCCTGGTGATCGCCTATCTCTTCTCCAAAAGTCCGCTGCTGCGCCCGCTTGCCAACTATTCGGTGAGACTACCTCACAAGATACTGATATACATCATCTTTTCCAGCTTTTGCATCCTCGGCACCTATGTCGGCCTCGATATCGACGATGCCATCGCCAACACCCGGGCGGTCGGCGCCGTGTTGGGGGGGCTGTTGGGGGGCCCGCTGGTGGGATTTCTGGTGGGATTGACCGGTGGTCTGCACCGCTACACGCTGGGGGGATTTACCGATCTCGCCTGCGCCATCTCCACCACCTGCGAAGGCTTGCTCGGCGGAGTGGTGCACTGGCGGCTGATGCGCGCGGGGCGAACGGATGCCCTGTTTCAACCTCGGATCGCCTTCTTTACCACCCTCTATGCCGAGATCATGCAGATGCTGATCATCCTGCTGGTGGCCACCCCGTTCGACAAATCCCTGCTGCTGGTGCGCACCATCGCCACCCCGATGATTTTGGCCAACTCCTGCGGCGCTGCGCTCTTTATCAGCATGATCCGCGACCAGCAGCAGATGTATGAAAAGTTCTCACGGGTCTTCTCCGCCAAGGCGCTCAACATCGCCAACCGCACCGTAGGGATCATGAGTCAGGGCTTTACGCCAGAGGCGAGCAGCAAGATTGCCCGCATCATTCAGGAAGAGACCGGCGTAGGGGCCGTTGCCATCACGGACACCGAGAAAATCCTCGCTTTTATCGGCACCGGGGAAGATCACCACCTGCCGGGCACCCCCATTGCGTCGGCCATCACCATGAAGGCCATCGCCCGCAACAAGGTGCTGTTTGCCGATGGCAACAGCCAGCCCTATCGCTGCAGCCTCTCACCCGCTTGCCAGCTGGGCTCAGTGCTGGTGATCCCGCTGCAGGGAGACAAGGGGGTGATCGGCACCATCAAGCTCTACGAGCCGAAGAAGCGGCTGTTTCTCAAGATCAACCACACCCTGGGGGAAGGGATTGCCAACCTGCTGTCACAGCAGTTGCTGGCCGGTCGGCTGGAGCAGCATCAGCGGCTGCTGGTGCAATCCGAACTCAAGCTGATCCAGGCGCAGATCAACCCCCACTTCCTGTTCAACACCCTCAACACCATCAGTGCCATCACCCGGCGCGATCCGGACAAGGCGCGGGGTCTGCTGCTGCACCTCTCCCTGTTCTTTCGCAAGAATCTCAAGCGCCAGAGCGGCCTTGCCACCCTGCAGGAGGAGCAGGAGCACTGCCAATCCTATCTGGAGATCGAACTGGCCCGTTTTGGCGACAGATTGACGGTGATCAACGAGATCCCGCCCCATCTGGCCACACTGCGGCTGCCCAGTTTCACCCTGCAACCGCTGATCGAGAATGCCATCAAGCACGGCATCTCGACCCTGCTGGAGCAGGGGCGCATTCGCCTCTGGACCGAGGAACAGCCCGCCAGCGTCACCATCCATGTGGAAGATAATGCCGGCACCTGGCAAGCGCGCCCGACCGGTGACGGTCTTGGCATGACCATCGTCGACCGGCGACTGAAGAGCGCCTTTGGCGAACGCTACGGCGTGACCATTGCGTGCGAACCGGAGCAGTGGACCCGGGTGTCGTTCACCATCCCCAAGGAGCAACCATGATCCGCACCCTGATTGTCGATGACGAACACTACGCCCGCGAAGAGCTGAAGCTGCACCTGACCTGCGATCCCGCCATCGAGATCGTGGGGGAAGCGGCCAACGCCATCGAGGCGCTGCCGCTGATCCAGCGGCTCAGGCCCGACGTGGTGTTCCTCGATATCCAGATGCCCAAGCTGAGCGGGATGGCGCTGGTGGCCATGCTCGACCCCCTGCCCCGCATCGTCTTTGTCACCGCCTTTGACGAGTACGCCATTCAGGCCTTCGAGGAGAATGCCTTTGACTACCTGCTCAAGCCGGTGGAGCCCGCCCGGCTGGCCAAGACCCTCGCCCGCCTCAAGCAGGATATCTCGCCACAGCCGGTCGAGCGGCTGGCCCCCACCATCGAACACATTCCGGGCTATCTGCACAACCGGGTCAGGCTGCTGCCCATCGCACAGGTGGAGTATGCCTTCTCCGATCTTGGCGGCGTCCATGTGGCCTGTCAGGGGGAGCTGTTCCACACCCAGCTCACCCTCAAATCGCTGGAGGAGAAGAGCCCGCTGCTGCGCTGCCATCGCCAGTATCTGGTCTCCCCCAACGCCATCTTCGAGATCCAGCTGCTGGATAACCAGCTGGCGGAGATCGTCACCCCGAGCGGAGCCAGGGTGCCGGTCAGCCGTCGTTATCTCAAGGAGCTCAAGGATCAACTGGGACTGGACTGAGCCGTGGAGTGTGCGCCGGATCACAGCCGGCGACCGCTCGGCGCGCCATGACGCCGCTCGGGCCGTTTCACCTGCCAGAGCAGAGCAATCGTTTTAGACTCGCTGTGCAAATCAAAAAATAACAATGCAGGAGCGTAGCAATGATCTGGTTCTTCCTCTGTGTCGGCTTACTTGTCGCCGGCTATTTCATCTATGGCAAGTTCATCGAACGGATATTCGGCCCGAAACCTGAGCTGAAAACCCCCGCCATCACCATGGCTGACGGGGTGGACTATGTCCCCATGTCGGACAAAAAAGTCTATCTGGTGCAACTGCTCAACATCGCCGGTGTCGGCCCCATCTTCGGCCCGATCCTCGGTGCCCTCTACGGTCCGGTCGCCATGCTCTGGATCGTCTTTGGCTGCATCTTCGCCGGTGCGGTACACGACTACTTCTCCGGCATGCTGTCAGTGCGCGCCAAGGGCGCCTCGGTGCCGACCGTGGTCGGTGAGCATCTGGGCACCGCCGCCAAGCACTTCATGAACCTGTTCGCCGTGGTGCTGCTGATGCTGGTGGGTGTGGTGTTCGTACTGAGCCCAGCAGGGCTGCTCGCCAACCTCACCTCCACCGATCTGGTCTACTGGATCGTGGCGATTTTTGCCTACTACATCCTCGCGACCATAGTCCCCATCGACAAGATCATTGGCCGCTTCTATCCCATCTTCGGCGCCCTGCTGGTGTTCATGTCGGTCGGCCTCATCATCGGTCTGATCGCCTCCGGCAAAGGCTTCTACAACACCGGGATGGACTTCTCCAACCTGCACCCGACCGAACTGCCGCTGTGGCCGCTGCTGTTCATCACCATCGCCTGTGGCGCGGTATCGGGCTTCCACGCCACCCAGTCACCGCTGATGGCGCGCTGCATGCAAAACGAGAAATCCGGCCGCTTCATTTTCTACGGTGCAATGATCGGTGAAGGGATCATCGCCCTGATCTGGTGCACCCTGGGTCTCTCCTTCTACGACAGCACCGAAGCACTCAACGCCACCATGGCCAACGGCGGCCCGGCCGCTGTGGTACACGAAGTCTCCACCAGCCTGCTCGGCACCGTGGGCGGCATTCTGGCCATCCTCGGCGTGGTGATCCTGCCCATCACCTCCGGTGACACCGCGTTTCGCAGTGCGCGCCTGATCGTGGCGGACTTCCTGAAGATGACCCAGAAGCCGCTGGCCAAGCGTCTGCTGATCGCCATCCCCATGTTCATCCTTGGTTTCATCATCTCCAAGGCCGAGTTCGGGGTGATCTGGCGCTACTTCGGCTGGGCCAACCAGACCACCGCCGTCATCATGCTGTGGGCTGCTGCCGCCTTCCTTATCAAAGAGGGCAAGCTGCACTGGGTCTGCACCCTTCCTGCCATGTTCATGACCGCCGTGGTGTTCACCTATCTGGCCAACGCCCCCATCGGGTTCGGGCTGGAGATGGGGATCTCCACCATCATCGGTCTGGCAGCCACCGCAGTGATTACCGTTGCCTTCCTGGTGAAATTCCGCCAGCCGCTGGTCAGCCGTGCCAGTGAAGGGTAATACGGCAAAAAATGCTGCAAAAAACAGCATAAAAAGGCGCCTTATGGCGCCTTTTTTAATGGCAAATAAAGTAATAACAAAACTCTGTGATGGCTTCAGCTTCAATACAGCGAAAGCGCTTAAGATTCCGTGCGAAATAACGATAAATATGTGATTCTTAATTGCTTTAGTGCTTGTTGGAACCCATGATTAAGCTGCGCGTCATGCCAGTGGAGGTTATAAATGGCCCTTGATTATTTTGCTCTTGGCCTGCTCGTCTTTGTCGGGCTGGTCATTTTTTATGGAATTATCGTGATCCACGATATTCCCTACGATATTGCCAAACACCGGAATCACCCTCATCAGGATGCCATTCATGTCGCGGGTTGGGTCAGCCTGTTTACCCTGCATGTGTTGTGGCCCTTCCTCTGGATCTGGGCAACCCTCTATCGGCCGGATCGCGGCTGGGGCTTTAGCCAGCGGTTGGAAAAAGATGAAGACGATCTGGCCGCTCTCAAGCAGGAGCTGGCCGATCTGAAGAGCCGTATCAACACTATCGAACAGAGTGAGCAACAGGGATAAACCATGGACCTGCTACTGATCCTGACTTATACGGCACTGTGTGTGGCCGTATTCAAAATCTTCCGTATCCCGCTCAACAAGTGGACGGTTCCCACTGCCGCACTGGGTGGCATCATCATCATCGGCGCCCTGATCATACTGATGAACTACAACCATCCCTACTCGGAGATGGCGCGCAATTACTACATATCCACCCCGATTGTGCCGCTGGTCAAGGGCCGGGTCGTTGAAGTCCCGGTGAAGCCCAACCAGCTGGTGAAAAAAGGGGATGTGCTGTTTCGCCTTGATGATGAGCCGTTCCGCCTGAAGGCAGACAGCCTCGCCGCACGGGTCGAATCCAACCGCGAACACCTCAAATCCATCGAAGCGCGGCTGCGCTCCGCCAAGCTGGATCGGGATCGCGCCAAAGAGCTGATGCAACGTGGTGTCGGCAAACAGCGTGATCTGGATGTCAGCCAGGCCAACGTAGACGATATCGTGGCCCAGATTGACCAGCAGAAAGCCACCCTGAACGATCTGCAAGCTCAGCTGCTGGAAGCCAAGTATCAGCTGGCCCAAACCGTGGTCTATGCCCCGAGCGATGGCCATGTAGTGCAGCTGGCCCTGCGCCCCGGCATGATCGCCACCCCCTTCATGTACCGCCCGGTGATGACCTTCATCCACAAGGATGAGACCGCCTATGTCGGCTGGTTCTGGCAAAACAGCATGCAGCGTCTGGCGATTGGCGACGAGGCCGAAGTGGTGATCGATGGCATCCCCGGCAAGATCTTCAAGGGCAAGGTGACTGCAGTGATCCCGGCCATTGCCGCCGGTAACGTGCAAGCCAACGCCGGTCTGCTGGATCAGACTACTGCGGTGCGTCCGGGCCGTCTGCCTGTGATCATCTCCATCACTGACCCCGAGTGGCCCAAGTATCAGGTGATCGCCGGTGCCAGTGGTCAGGCTGCTATCTATACCCACTACTTCCACCATGTCTCCATCATGCGGAAAGTGTTGCTGCGCATGGCAAGCTGGATGAACTACATCTTCCCGTTCCATTAATCAGCACCCTACCTCCCAGCGGGCCGGCATCATGCCGGCCCGCTGTTTTTGTGGCGGCAAGATCCCTATAATGGCGCCACACCATGCCCAAACGCCACACCCTCATGTTCGTTCTCAGACCCTATCAAACCGACGCAGTCAACGCCGTGATCAGCCACTTTCGCAAACACCCGGACCCCGCCGTGGTGGTGCTGCCCACCGGTGCGGGCAAGAGTCTGGTGATCGCCGAACTGGCCCGCAAGGCACGCGGTCGGGTGCTGGTGCTGGCCCACGTCAAGGAGCTGGTGGAGCAGAACCACGCCAAATACGAGGCGTGGGGGCTCAAGGCCGACATCTTCGCCGCAGGGCTGGATCGCAAGGAGGCGAGCGCTCAGGTGGTGTTCGGCTCGGTGCAATCGGTCGCCCGCAATCTGGCGGCCTTCGACGGCGCCTTCTCGCTGCTGATCATCGACGAGTGCCACCGGGTCTCGCTCGATGACGACAGCCAGTACCATCAGGTGATCGAGCATCTCAAGGCAGCCAATCCCGCCCTCAAGATCCTAGGTCTCACCGCCACCCCCTATCGGCTCGGGCTGGGCTGGATCTACCGACGCCACTACCACGGCATGGTCAAGAGCCACGGCGAGCGGCTGTTTGGCGACTGCGTGTTCGAGCTGCCCCTGCGCTTCATGGTGAAAAACGGCTACCTGACGCCGCCGCGCATGGTGGATGCCCCCATCGTCCACTACGACTTCAGCAAGCTGGTGGCTCGGGAGAACGGCCTGTTCAGCGAGGCGGATCTTAACGGCGAGCTCAAGCGCCAGCAGCGGGTTACCCCTCATATCCTGAGTCAGGTGCTGGAGTATGCCGCCGACCGGCAGGGGGTGATGATCTTCGCCGCCACCGTCGAGCACGCCCGGGAAATTCAGGGGCTGTTGCAGGCCCAATCCCAGAGTGCAGCCCTTATCACTGGCGAGACCCCGGGGCCGGAACGCGATGCCCTTATCAGCGCCTTCAAGGCACGGGAGATCAAGTTTCTGGTCAACGTGGCGGTGCTCACCACCGGCTTCGATGCCCCCCATGTCGATCTGATCGTGATGCTGCGCCCCACCGAGTCGGTGTCGCTCTATCAGCAGATTGTGGGTCGGGGCCTGCGCCTGTCGCCGGGCAAGGAGGATTGTCTGGTGCTCGACTATGCGGGCAACAACTTCAACCTGTTCGCCCCTGAAGTGGGGGAACCCCGCCCCCACGCCGGTACCGAACCGGTGCAAGTGCCCTGCCCCGCCTGCGGCTTTGCCAACACCTTCTGGGGCAAGACCGACGAGGATGGCAAGGTGATCGAGCACTACGGCCGCCGCTGTCAGGGGCTGTTTGAAGATGACGAGGGCAATCGCGAGGAGTGCGACTACCGCTTTCGCGCCAAGATTTGCCCGGGCTGCGGCGCAGAGAATGACATTGCCGCCCGCCGCTGCCAGAGCTGCGATCAGCTGCTGGTGGATCCGGACGACAAGCTTAAAGAGGCGCTCAATCTCAAGGATTGCATGGTCATTCGCTGCGCAGGGCTAACCCTCACCGCAGGGCGCGGCAAACAGGGGGAACGGCTGGAGGTGACCTACCACGATGAGGATGGTCTGACCCTCAGCGAATACTTCGGTTTTCACTCCCCGGGCGCACAACGCTTGTTTCAACAGCGCTTTGTGCGTCATCATTGGCCCGCCCCGGGGCTGGAGCCTGAATTCACCACCTTGGCGAGCGTGCTGGCGTGCGAGCGCCAGTTCCGTCATCCGGATTTTGTCATCGCCCGCAAATCGGGTCGCTTCTGGCAGATAAAAGAGAAGATTTTTGATTATGAGGGTCGCTATCGCACCGCCAACTCGATGGCGTGATGGCCAGGCGACCGGCATCAATCCCACGAATTGCGTTACCCCCGTCGATCCCGCATCGGCAGGTTGAATTATCAGGGTCGGCACCACTGCCGGGCCCCTTCGTCACGTTAGAGGATGTTATGCAGCGGCTGTTGATTGGTTTTTGTGCTCTCTTTTCTCTGGCGGCTCAGGCCGCCCCGCTGACGCCCCCTCAGGGTGGCCAGTACGCCATCATAGTGCAGGGCAATAACGGCGTGGAGTTCGCCCGCCATGCGGATCAGATGATCGCCCCTGCCTCCACCATGAAGGTGCTCACCGCACTGGCAGCCCGCCTCGAGCTCGGTGCCGATTTCCGCTTCGCCACCGACATTCAGGCCCAGCCGGGCGCCAAACAGGGTGACACCATCAACGGCGATATCTGGATCAACTTCGTCGGCGACCCCACCCTCTCCCGCATGGATCTGCTGGCGCTCTTCAAGCAACTCGGGGTCAACCAGATCAAGGGCAATGTCTACGTCAACACCGGCGCCTACAACGGCTACGAGCGCGGCAACGGCTGGTCGTGGGGGGATCAGACCCTCTGCTTCGCCGCTCCGGTCTCCTCGGTCATCATCGACAAGAACTGCGCCTACGGCACCATCACCGCCACCCAGATCGGCAAACCGGCGGTTGGCAATGTGGCCACCGGCGTCCCCATCGGCATCGGTGCAGACAACGTGGAAGTGATGAGCTACGCCGACATGGCGCGCCAGTTCTGCGCGCTGGAAGTGGACATGGCCAAGGGCAACTTCTACGAGCTCAAGGGCTGCATCACCCCGAACAAGGATCCACAGGGTCTGCGTTTCGCCATCCACGATGTGGAAGCCTGGGGCTGGGACAACATCCGCTGGGCGATGAACCGGGCGGGCATCAAGCATGATGGCCTGCTGCGAGTCACTCACAAGTCACCGGTCGGCGCCGAGACACTGGGCACCCACTACTCGGTCTCCCTGCCGGTGATGCTCGCCAAGATGCTGAAGAAATCGGATAACCTCTACGCCGATACCTTCCTCAAAACCGTGGGTCGTCACTACTACAACAAGCCGGGCAGCTATCGCAGCGGCACCATGGCGGTACGCGCCATTCTGACCAAGAACGGTATCGATCTGGGCAACGCCACCCTGGCCGACGGCTCCGGCCTCTCTGCTCACAATCTCATCAGCGCCCGTCAGATGCTGTCGGTGCTCAACTTTATCCAGAAAAACGATGCAGAGCTTGGCCTGATCAAGCTGCTGCCAAGCTCCCAGGTGGATGGCACTCTGGCGTGGCGGCGCAGCGTCACCGCCCCCATGATGAAGAACAAGGTCCACGCCAAGACAGGCACCATCACCGGTACCTCCAATCTGGTGGGCTTTATCGATACCGCAGGCGGCCAGCGCAAGGCGTTCGTGATGTTCCAGCGCGGCCTGTCGCAAGATCCGGCGACCCATGAACGCTACCGTGCCAGCAAGGCACCCGGGCCCTGGACCGTATTCGAGAAGGGGGTGCTGGAGAGCATCTATCAGCAGCAACCGATCCAGATCGCCGAGCCGCAGTGATGCCGTAATAGGTCCACTCGAATCACTGTATCGATAATTTCGGCTTCAAGTCGCCACGAGGCAGGGCTATGCTGTTGCCTGCCTCATATCAACGGCCATAGCAAAACGGCTTAAAGAACGGAGAGAAAATATGTTTGCAGTGATTTTTGGTCGCCCGGGTTGCCCCTACTGTGTCCGTGCCGTACAGATCGCCGAGCAGCTGACCGAGCAGCGCGATGACTTCAAATTCCGCTACGTGGATATCCATGCCGAAGGGATCACCAAAGAAGATCTGGCCAAGAGCGCCGGCAAGCCGGTCAATACCGTGCCGCAGATCTTCCTGGACGAGCAGCACATCGGTGGCTGCACCGATTTCGAAGCCTACGCCAAAGAGAATCTGGGTCTCTACCAGTAATGCCTGCGGGTCAGCTCGAGCGGGTTAACCGCCAGAGCGTATAAAAAAATCCGGCGCCATCAGGCGCCGGATTTTTTATGAGCGGAACTCGCACATCATCCCCGATCAAGGGGTCACCGACTGGGCGGCAAAGCGCGCAATGATGGGGTTGTGATCGGAAGAGTCGGTCGCCGGTGAGCTCACTTCGACCAAGTCCAGATTGCGGTAGTAGAGGTGATCCAGCGGACGACCAAACGCAGTGCGACGCAAGTCAGGCACCGGCACGGCCTCTTGCAGGCCCAGCTCGTCCACCAGTTTGTTCAGCCAGAACTGGCGCTTGTCGCTCCAGGTATTGAAGTCACCGGCCAGAATAACCGGCCCCTGATGGCGGCGTACCAAGGCAGTCAGATCGTTGAGCTGCTCGCGAAAAGTGGCCATCCCCAGCTCGAAATTGACCGCATGGAGGTTGATCACCAGCACGCCGTCAGGGTCGCCCTGCAGCGGATAGAGGCTCACCAGCCCGGATTTGGGGATGCGCAGCAAAGGCTCGGGGGAGCGCACGCCACAGACGAACGCCTGCGGGGTCTTGGCCACCGTCATCACCCCGAACGAGACGCCGCCCTGGGTGAAGGCTTGCAGCTGTTGCCACTGGAAATCACCGGCACGCAGCCAGTCGAGCATCTCGGGACGGGTGGCCGACTCTTGCAGCAACACCAGATCCTGCCCCTTGGCATAACTGTCCATCCCTTCACGCCAGTTTTTGCGCTGGCCCTTGTAGAGATTCCACACCGTCACCCCGAATTCACGGGGCAGCGCCGTGGTCGCCAACGCTACCAGCGGCGGACGCTGGCAGTCGAGTCCCGGCACAATCCCTTGAGCTGTGACCAGATGGTTCTGATCCGGCACCTCAAAACAACCTACCAACCCCAGGGTCAGCAGGGAGGTGCCAAGAATGCGATAACTATTTTTCATTGGCTAACAACCGCCCGCCTTTGCTTTTTGTTGCGACCATCACAAACGTCATCCACGCCGACTAAGCTGATAGTCCCTGTTCCACCCAACCAGAAGGAGCCTGTCAATGGCGAGAGAACTTCGGTACTGCGTGACGTTTTATGATCAACAAGGAAATTGTCATCAAGTGGAGCTGGCCACCGTCTATCAGATAAGACGGGACCCTCAATGCGATCTCTGCCTGTTTGACACCCTGCAATATGTGGGCTCGGAAGAGATGCTGGAACGCATGATACGGCAAAAAACCGGGCTTGAGCAGGAAATATCCATCATCAATGCCCGGCTGATTTGATCAGACGCTGACCGGAACCGGGCGGGATTTACCGTTGTCGTCGATGGCGACATAGGTAAAGACCCCCTCGGTCACACAGTAACGCTGGGCATCGTTTTCCCGCAGTACCGGCTTGACCCACACCTCCAGCTTCAGCTTCATGGAGCTGCGGCCAATCTTGATGCAGCGACCGTAGCAGCAGACCACATCGCCCACCTTGACCGGACTGTGAAAGGTCATGCCTTCGACGGATACGGTACAAATACGTCCTTTTGCCAGCTCCTTGGCCATGATGCCCCCACCTATATCCATCTGGGACATGATCCAGCCACCAAAGATGTCGCCATTGGGGTTGGTATCGGCTGGCATTGCCAGGGTTCTCAGCAACAACTCCCCATCGGGGTGACGTTTTGTATCTACCATCATTACCGCCTCTCTCTCATGGATGGCGGCATGATAGGGGGCGATCACCCCCTTGGCAAACCTCAATTGCCCGAGGCGGCCAGCTCGGCAAACCAGTGGGCCGGATCGGGCCAGCGATAGTTGAATCCCATCTGCTGGCAAATCAGTTGGCCATCGATGGGCTGAAATTCACCGGCAGGCTCGATAAAGACCGGCGCAGGGAGCCCCTGCTGGCGCGCCGCAAAGGGGTAGAACTGCTCGCGGCGCGGATGTACCGGCGCGCTCAGGTTGAACACATCCCCGTCCTTGCCCCGCTCCAGAAGCAAGATGCAAGCCGCCACCACATCGTCCAGATGGACCAGATTAACCGACTGGGCGCCGCCATCGAGAGTCTTGCCCGCCAGGAAACGGCCGGGATGGCGATCCGGGCCATAAAGGCCGGAGGGGCGCACTATCATCACCGCCTCGAAACCGGCCGCCAGCACCGCCTGCTCCGCCGCCAGCATTCGCTCGCCACGGGCATGGCGGGGTTTGGGTTGTTCACCCTCTTCTTGACCCGCCCCCCATACCGAGGTGGCGCTGACAAACAGCACCCGCCGGGTGCCGCTCGCTTTGGCCAACGCACAGGCCTTTGCCACCGCTTGCGTATAGTCATCGGTCTTGCTGGGCGGTACGCAGATAACCAGCGATTCGCAGGGGATGGGCCACGGCGCTTGTTGATCAGCAACGGGCATCTCGGCAGAAATCGTCAGCGGATGAGCATCGATCCCCTCCCCCTGCAAACGGGCCGCCTTCTCGGCGCTGCTGACCGTGACCGCTACCTGCTTGCCTGCCGCCAGCAGGGCCCGCGCCAGCGGCAGCCCTAGCCACCCCGCCCCCAGAATGCCGATCGTCCCAGCGATATGTTGTTCTGTCATCGTCCCTTCTCCTGCTTGACACTATTTGCCCCGCAGCTTACCTGTCTTGGAGGGAAAATAAAGTCTTGGTCAAGGCCACCGGTCTTTACCTTCGATTCCGCTCTGTTCTTTTTGCAATTTGAGGAACACTGTCAGCAGGGCTGGCGATAGTTGTTATAGAAATGCCTTCATCCTCCCCTAACACTTCCCTAAAGCAGTGAGTTAGAGATTTACCTGTCTTTCTAGCCATCTCTATAGCCTTATTGATCTTATCTCCCGAAATACCTCCTTCGGGCCCCTTCACAATTGACTGCATATGAACAGTCCCTTCCTCTGGATTCGAAGTTGTTTTTACATTGGCAATAAATTCATCAGGGTTATTAGAAAAACGGTCCATATGCTCCTGCATTCCTTGTCCTCCTGGACCGAATGAATGCAAGAAACCAGAATCAGGGTCACGTTCAAGAACAATTTTCAGTTGGTCATCTTTAGAGAATCTAATATGAAAATCATTAAAGTTGATAAACTGAACACCATCAACCCTCATTTGAAAATGCCAATGAGGAAAGTCAGTTTTACTCCCCTTGTGACCGTCAAAGTCATTTTTTGAGCAGTCTAATGTCCACTCAATATTTTTCCATTTTATTGTTGTTTCAAATAGCTTACGTTCACTACTTTCCTCCTTGAGGTTGTTTATGTTTTTCACTCCAGTCTCCACATTAGCAACCCATCTTAAGAAAGCCGATATATTGTAAAAATCATACTTTTCTATAATTTTAGGAAAATCTTTCTTTTTGAATTTGCAGCGACGCAACAACCAATGAATACATGGTTGTTCTTTACTTATGGTCTTAAATGGCTTTCCACACAAATAGCATTCTTCACGTTCATAGTGAGCCAAGAAATCAGCATACTCGATTTCATACATCTCTCGCTGCCTTTCGAAATGCTTCATCGACATTTCATGAGAAAAACCCCCGAATTCCTCTTTGAACGATTGAGCAGCTTGCATTATATCTTTTTGCATACCAACCTCTTACAAATAAAATTCATTATTCAATGAACAACTCAATATAATATCTCAATACCAATGTAGCGCCCTTGCAAACTTAATATATCAATAGCTTCTCAAGTTTCCCAAAACACTATCACCATAAATATTGCAACCATACTTTCTGATAAATCTTTCGTTCTGTATAACCTCATGTCTTCTCAATTAAAGCGGGCCAGTGGCCCGCTTCGTTTTATGCAGAGTTAACCCCATTCTCACACCGGCGGATGGAAATGGCTGGCTTCGCGGGTGGCCATCTCCTCGTAGGTGGCCCACTTCTGCCACGCCACTTGTTGCGCCACCTGCATCAGCCGCTCGGCCTCCTCCGGATGGCTCTGGGCCAGCACCCGATAACGGGTCTCCTCCTGCCGGTATTCAGCAAGGGGAATGGAGGGGCGCAAGCTATCGAGGCTGAAGGGGTTCTGCCCCGCACTGCGCAGTACCGGGTTGTAGCGCATCAGCGGCCAGTGACCGGAGGCCACGGCCCGTTTTTGCTGGGTCAGGCCAAACTCCATATCGATGCCGTGGGCGATACAGTGGCTGTAGGCGATGATAAGCGACGGGCCCGGATAGGCTTCCGCCTCACGCAAGGCCTGCAGCGCCTGCTGCGGATTGGCACCAAAGGCGATGCGGGCAACATAGACGTTACCGTAGGAGATGGCCTGCAGCGCCACATCCTTCTTGGCCAGCGTCTTGCCTCCCGCCGCGAACTTGGCGACGGCGCCGAGCGGGGTCGATTTCGACATCTGACCGCCGGTGTTGGAGTAGACCTCGGTATCCATCACCAGCACGTTCACGTCGCGCCCGGAGGCGAGCACATGATCGAGCCCCGCCGAACCGATATCATAGGCCCAGCCATCGCCGCCGATGATCCAGACCGAGCGGCGTACCAGCTGATCGATGAGTGACAGCAGCTCGCGAGCCTTGCCGGATTTCACCTCTTCCAGCCGCTCGCGCACTTGCGCCACCCGGGTGCGCTGGGCGCGGATCTCCGACTCCAGCCGCTGCGGGGCAGTGATCAGGGTATCGACCAGCGCCTCCCCCAGCTCCCCCTTCATCGCTTCGAGGGCCGCCACCGCCTGACCGTGATGCTGATCGGCGGTGAGACGAAAACCAAAGCCGAACTCGGCGTTGTCCTCGAACAATGAGTTGGACCAGGCGGGCCCCTTCCCTTCCGCGTTCTTGGCCCACGGCGTGGTCGGCAGGTTGCCGCCATAGATGGAGGAGCAACCGGTGGCGTTGGCCACCAGCATGCGATCGCCAAACAGCTGGGTCAGCAGCTTGAGATACGGGGTCTCGCCACAACCGGCGCAAGCGCCGGAGAACTCGAACAGAGGTTCGAGGAACTGGGCACCGCGCACGGTGGAGAAATCCACCCGCTCGCGGGCAGGCCACGGCAGGCTCTCGAACCAGCGCAGCGCCTGCTTCTGACCAGCAAGATGCGGCGCCTTGTCCATCATGGTGATGGCCCGCTCGCCCTCGTGTTCCTCATCAGCCCCGACCCGCACCGGACAGGCCTGCACGCACTGGCCACAGCCGGTGCAATCCTCCGGATAGAGTTGCAAGGTGTAGCGGCTGTCGGGGAAGCCCTTGGCGGTGACGGGCACCGACTGGGCCGCCTCGGGGGCGGTCGCCAGCCAGTCCTGATGGTAGAACTTGGCCCGCAGCGCCGCGTGGGGGCAGACAAAGACGCAGTTGCCGCACTGAATGCAGATATCGGAATGCCAGATGGGGATCTCGCGGGCGATATCCCGCTTCTCGAAACGGCTGGTGGCGGTGGGGTAAGTACCATCCACCGGCAGCATGGAGACAGGGATCAGATCGCCGCGCCCGGCCAGCATTTCGCCAGTGACCCGCTGGACAAAATCGCTGCCGCCCGGTGCCAGCGGCAACGGATAGTCGCTGATCTGCTCCTCACCGGCCGGGATCACCACCTTGCTCAAGTGAGCCAGGGTATCGTCCACCGCCGCGAAGTTGCGCGCCACCACTTCGGGCCCCTTGCGGGCATAACTCTTCTCGATGCTCTCCTTGATCAGCGCAATCGCCTCGTCCCGTGGCAACACCCCGGCCAGCGCGAAGAAGCAGGTCTGCATGATGGTGTTGATGCGATTGCCCATGCCGTTTTGCTCGGCCACCCGATCCCCATCGATGCAGTAGAGCTGGATATTGAGGGCGCGAATACGGGCCCGCAGCCGCTCGGGCAGCTGGCCCCACACCTTGTCAGCCTCATAGGGGGCATTGAGCAGCAGGGTCGCCCCTTCCGCGGCGTGCTCCAGCAGATCGACCGATTCAACAAAGCCCCACTGGTGACAGCCGATAAAGCTCGCCTGCTCGATAAGCCAGGGGGCGTCGATGGGCTCTGGGCCAAAGCGCAGGTGGGAGACGGTGCGCGAGCCCGACTTCTTGGAGTCGTAGACGAAGTAGCCCTGGGCGTGGAACCCCTCCAGCTCGCCGATGATCTTGATGCTGTTCTTGTTGGCACCCACCGTGCCGTCGGCGCCAAGGCCGAAGAACAGTGCCCGTACCCGGCTGGCGGGCTCCAGATCGCCGATGGGGTGCCAGGCCAGACTGAGGCCCGACACGTCATCGACAATCCCCACGGTAAAGCGCGGGCGCGGCGCATCACAAGCCAGCTCCTCGAACACCGCCGCGCACATGGCGGGGGTGAACTCTTTGGAAGAGAGGCCGTAGCGACCGCCACTGAGCCAGGGCAGCCGCTTGAACAGACCGCGCTGCAAGCCGTCAATCAGGGCACTCTGCACATCCAGCAGCAGCGGCTCGCCGCCCGCCCCCGGCTCCTTGGTGCGATCCAGCACCGCGATGCGCCGCACGCTCGCGGGTAGCGCATCGAGCAGCGCCTGTACCGGGAAGGGGCGATAGAGGCGAATGACCAGCACCCCGGTCTTGCGATCCTGCCGGTTGAGCCAATCCACAGTAGTGCGGGCGGTGGCCGCCCCCGAGCCCATCAGCACGATGACGTCGGTGGCATCGGGCGCGCCGTGATATTCCACCAGCCTGTAGTGGCGGCCGGTCAACTCACCGAGGTTGTCCATGCACTGCTGCACCCGCGCCGGTACCGCCTCGTAGAAGGGGTTGACGCTCTCGCGGGACTGGAAATAGGTATCCGGGTTCTGGGCGGTGCCACGCATCACCGGATGATCCGGGTTGAGGGCCCGGGCTCGGTGGGCGCGTACCCAGTCGTTGTCGATAAGCGCCCGGATCTCGTCCCGATGCAGGGCGGTGATCTTGTTCACCTCGTGGGAGGTACGAAAGCCGTCGAAGAAGTGGATAAAGGGCACCCGGCACTGCAGGGTGACGCTATGGGCGACCAAGGCAAAGTCCTGCGCCTCCTGCACCGAGCCGGAGGCGAGCATGGCAAAGCCGGTGCTGCGCGCCGCCATCACATCCTGATGGTCGCCAAAGATCGACAGCCCCTGTGCCGCCAGCGAACGGGCCGCCACATGGAACACCGCCGCGGTCAATTCACCGGCGATCTTGTACATATTGGGCAGCATCAGCATAAGCCCCTGACTGGCGGTGAAGGTGGTGGCGAGCGCCCCCGCCTGCAAGGCGCCGTGTACCGTACCGGCCGCCCCCCCTTCACTCTGCATCTCCACCACAGTGGGGATATTGCCCCACAGGTTGGTCTGCTTCTCATCCGCCCAAGCATCGGCCAGTTCGGCCATGGTCGAGCTCGGGGTGATGGGGTAGATGGCACACACTTCGCTCAGCTGGTACGCCACCCGGGCTGCGGCTTCATTGCCGTCAACCATGATCAGTTCATGTTTCATTGGGACTCCTCCGGTTGGCGCAGCTCGATGGCGTGACAAGGACACTGGTCATGGCAGGCACCGCAGCCGGTGCAAAGTGCCGCATCGACCTGATAGCCCTTGCCCGGCCCCAGCTTGGCGATGGCCTGCTCGGGGCAGCTACCATAGCAGCCGTCGCACTCGAAGCAGTTGCCGCAGGAGTAGCAGCGCGCCGCCTCGTAGCGGGCGGCCACCTCATCCAACCCGCCGATGATCTCGCCAAAGTCATCCCGTGCCCACGCCGGTTTGACCGGCTGACTGCTGGCGGGCGCGTGGGTCTGAAACCAGAGTTGCAACTGCTCCGGCCCCACCAGCGGGTAAGAGACCATCTTCTGATAGTGGCGACCGCGCAGCCAGGCATCCATATGGCGCGCCGCCTTCTTGCCGTGACCGGTGGCGATGGTGACGGTGCGCTCGGAGGGCACCATGTCGCCGCCCGCAAAGAGACCCGGCACATCCGTCATCAGGTTGCCTGCCACCTGCACCACGCCTTCCTTGTTGACCCGCACGCCGGGAATGCTCTCCAGCACCGAGAGGTCTACCTCCTGACCCAGCGCCAGGATCAGGGAGTCTGCTTCAAGGGTTTCAAACTTGCCGGTCGGCACCGGCTTGCCCTCGGCATCCAGCGCCATCACCTCCACTTCGATGCAGGTGTTGTCGAGCTGGCGGATGCTGCGCAGCCAGTTGATCTTGATCCCCTCCTCCTCGGCCTCATCGGCCTCGAAGGCGTGGGCGGGCATATGATCCCGGTCGCGGCGGTAGATGATCATCGCCTCTTCCACACCGAGGCGGCGGGCGGTGCGAGCCGCGTCCATAGCGGTGTTGCCGCCGCCGTAGATCGCGACCCGCCGTCCCAGTTTTGGCGGTGGCAGGCCCTGCTCTTCGGCCAGACTGGCCTGTTCGAGGAAACTCACCGCATCGAGGATCTTGCCCGCTTCCCGAGCCGGAATATCGACCCGCTTGGCCAGATGGGCGCCAATCGCCATAAAGACGGCGTCAAAGCCCCCCTCGTCGCGCTCGCGCAGCACATCCTCCACCTTGTGGTTGAGGGTCAGGGTCACCCCGGCCGCCACGATGCGGGCCACCTCCCGATCCAGCATGTCGCGGGGCAAGCGGTAGGCGGGAATACCAAAGCGCAGCATGCCGCCCGCCAGTGGCCCCGCCTCGCGGATCTCCACCTGATGGCCGAGCCGGTTGAG
Organism: Aeromonas sp. QDB62; assembly: GCF_027705695.1. Lineage (NCBI taxonomy): Bacteria > Pseudomonadati > Pseudomonadota > Gammaproteobacteria > Aeromonadales > Aeromonadaceae > Aeromonas > Aeromonas sp. QDB62. The sequence goes on from NZ_JAPDCD010000007.1 coordinate 53,412, forward strand.
ATGCCAGGCGCAGGAGAGGCCGGAGGGGCCAGCACCAATCACCAGCACCTTCTTGCCGCTGTCAGGCGCGGGGGCTGCAGGCAGCCAGCCATGGACCAGCGCCTCGTCGCCGAGGAAACGCTCGATGGCGTGGATGGAGACAGATTCATCCACCTGACCGCGGTTGCAGGCGCTCTCGCAGGGGTGGTAGCAGACCCGGCCATGAATGGCGGGCAAGGGGTTCTCTTCGATCAGGGTCTGCCAGGCCGCCTCAAAGCGACCGGCCTGCGCCAAAGAGAGCCAGGCCTGGATATTTTCTCCGGCCGGGCAGGCATGATTGCAGGGTGGCAGGGCTGGCCGCCAAACGGGTAGCCGGGTACGCACCGGGCCTGTTCCCGTTTTCAGGGAGAGATCCGGCAATGGGGTCATGTCCAGTTGTTTGCTCATACATTGCTTTCTTCTTGTTGGGTAACAGGCCCGCTCAGATAGCACTTGATACCGTGTAGCCGAAGCAGACGGTGGCCAGAGAGGGAAGAAGCGAAAGCGTTAGAAACTGGGAACTGAGTCGATAATGGCGGCTTTTTTGTACTGATTAGCGAATCAGGATCAAAAAATGTTGCACTTTATGGTTCATAGAGACCAGAACGTGACTCAAGTAACATCTTCTCCAGCTGACCGCTGGCTTTCAGTTTGGCGAGCCCCCGATTGAAGGTTTTGACCAGCTCGTCAGCATTCTCGCGCTTGCGGCTGATCAGCAGGTGACCTTCGACTTTCATCACGGGTTTTGAATGGGTTGTGAACAGATCGACCGTGCTGGCCGGGTAGAACTGACGCAGGGAGTAGTAACCGACATCGATGTTCTCCAGGGTCAGGTCGGCGCGGCCGGAAAGCAGGAGATCGAAGCTCTGGCGCAGCCGGGTGACGAATTGCACCTGCAGTGGCACCTGTTCGATGGCTGCAAAAAAATCTGCATTGTAGGTATAGCCACTGACCGCAGCCAGCCTGCGTTCTGCCAGATCCCGGTACTCATTCCATTCAAGTGGAACTGACTTGAGATAGAACCAGACATAGGTCTCGCTCAGGATGGAATCGCTGTAGAGATGGCTTTTGCGCCGCTCGCTCGATTCGTACCAGTGGACAGTGCCATCCACCACCCCCTCCTCCGACAAGCGAAAGGCCCGCTTCCAGGGCAGAAACTGGAACTTGACGCTAACCCCCTCACTCTTGAATGCCTCGCTCACTATATGGGGGATCAGCCCCTGATATTTCAGCGTCTCGGAGCAGTAGGGCGGATACTCCCCCGTGGTCAGGGTCAGCTCCTGCGCCCAGAGCCCGTGGCAAAAAAGGCTCCCCGCCAGCAACCAGCTCATTTTCATCCCGATGCCCTCTTAGTACTGTTTTTCCAACTATAGACTGCCGCCGTGAAAGGATTGCCGGATCGCCACGGAACCGCTATGTTGCCCCCTTCCCGAACGAAAACAGCCACTTCACAAGGATCCGGACATGCCAAGGCTAGCCAGCATTCACCTCTACCCCATCAAATCGACGGCAGGCATGCCACTGGCTCGCGCCCGGGTGACCGAAGAGGGGCTCGCCGGGGATCGCCGCTATATGGTGGTCAAGCCGGACGGTACCTTTATCACCGCCCGCACCCACCCCCAACTGCAGCAAGTCGTCGCTACCCCTGTCGATGGCGGTTTGCAACTGCGCTATCCGGGCTTTGAACCGCTCATCCTGCAAGAGGCCGACTTCAGCCGCACCCCGCAGGCCACCGGCGTCTGGAGCGACCGCTTCACCGCCCTGCATACCGACCCAAAAGCCGATGGCTGGCTGAGCCGGGTGGCAGGGGATCCGGTGCAACTGCTCTGGCTGGGTGAAACCTCTGATCGTTTTCGTGAAAAAACCGGCACCCGGGTCAGCTTTGCCGACGGTTATCCGCTGCTGCTGATAAGCCAGGCCTCCATCGAGGATCTCAACCTGCGCTCCGATGCGCTGCACCAGATGAGTCAATTTCGCACCAATCTGGTGGCAAGCGGCACCCGCCCCTTCGAGGAGGACAGCTGGGTGCGCATCCGCATCGGCGAGGTGGAGTTTCAGGTGGTCAAGCCCTGCAGCCGCTGCATCATGACCACGGTGGAAGCGGGTACCGATCGGTTCAATGCCCTGAAAGAGCCGCTGGCGACCCTCACCCGCTACCGCCGTGGCGAGGATGGCGAGGTCTACTTCGGCCAGAATCTGGTGGCGCTGAACGAAGGATGGATCGAGACGGGCAGCGAGATCGAGGTGCTGGAAACGACACGCCCCCCTGTCTACCCCAACGCCGCACCGAAGAAGCGGGAGCTGGTCTGTGTGGCCCGCGAAACGCTGGCGCGGGATCTGGAGACCTTCTGGTTCGAGGCGGCCGATGGCGAACCGCTACCCGACTACCTGCCGGGCCAGCATCTGCCCATCAGTCTCGATATCAAACACGAGCGAGTTCAGCGGCGCTATACCCTGAGCTCCACACCGGAGCAGCCTGAGCGCTGCAGCATCAGCGTCAAGAAGGTGGCGGGGGGCCGCATCTCCCACTGGCTGCACCAGCAGTTGCAGGTAGGTGATCGGCTGTTGGCCGCCACTCCCGCTGGCGAGTTTCACCTGGGCCGCGAGCGCGATCTGCTGTTGTTATCCGCAGGCTCCGGCGTCACCCCCATGCTGGCGATAGCCCGCACCCAGGCGCTGCGCGGGGAGCTGGAAGCCGTTCACTTTATGCACCAGTGCCGCAGTGAAGCGGACATTCCCGCCGCCAGCGAGCTGCACGCCATGGCGCAGCAGGGGATGACCCTGACTATTATCCTGAGCCAGCCAGACAATCACTGGCAGGGGCTGCAAGGGCGACTCAATGATGAGCATCTGCGACGGGTCAACGGGCTGGCCGGGAAAGAGGTCTTTATCTGCGGCCCCCACGGCTTTATGGCCGATGCCGCCGCCCGAGTCGCCGCCCTCGGCGTTCCGGCCGAGCGCATCCGCCAGGAGAGTTTTGGCGGCGCCATTCTCTCGGTAGCCCGCCCCCATCAGGCGGTACAACTGCGCATCGGCACCCAGGCCTTCACCGGCAACAATCAGGGTACCGTGCTGGATCAGGCCAACAAACAGGGCGTAGAGCTGCCCTGGAGCTGCCGCGCCGGGATCTGCGGCAGTTGCAAGCAGACGCTGGTCTCGGGCGAGGTGGATCACCCCGATGCCCCCGCCATTACCGCCGCCGAACGGGCCGAGGGCAAGATCCTCACCTGCTGCGCCGTGCCGCTGACCGATCTGGAGATCTTGTGATCTGGTGATCTGGTGATCGGGCCGCGTTAACTCACTCTCACTCAGATGACCGGGGAATTGACCCCGGTCATTTTTTTGCCGATGGCGCCGCCCCGTTTCTGCTTATTTCCGTTCATCGTCCTCGGAGCAAGCTTTCCCTTCCTATAATCACAGAGCAAAAAGCCTTGCCAGCCATTGACTTGGCAATGCGCCACAAGACGCTCCCTGATGAGAATAAGGACGCTCCACCATGGAACAGAACAAGCCCGCCTTTCAGCTCAACCTGCTGCTATCCGTCATTACCCTGATCCTGCTGTCACTGGTATTTTTCGCCTACAGCTGGGCGGGGAAACAGCAGGAAGAGAGCTATCGGCAACAATATGTCTCCTACCTGCTGGCCGATGAGCTGCGCCAATCCTCCGATGATCTGACCCGACTCGGGCGCACCTACGTCATCACCAAGGATCCCGCCTACGAGCAGCAGTACATGCGGATCCTGGCCATTCGCAACGGCGAGCAACCGAGGCCGGAAGGCTACAACCGTATCTACTGGGACTTTGTCGCCGCCAACGGTCAGAATCCCCGACCCGATAGCAACCAGCGCCGCGGCCTGATCGACCTGATGAAGGATGCCGGTTTTACCGACGGGGAGCTCGCCAAACTCAACGAAGCCAAAAACAACTCGGATGCGCTGGTCAACACCGAGGTGGCCGCCTTCAAGCTGGTGCAGCAGACCGATGGCGATCTCGCCGCCAATCAGCAACAAGCCATCGCCATGATGCATGACAAGGCCTATCACCAGAACAAGGGGCGCATCATGTCCCCCATCGATGACTTTTACGTGATGATGGAGCAGCGCAACCAGGAGGCGGTCGAGAGCGCCATCTCCCATACCGATATGCTGCGCTATCTCTTTATCGCCCTCGGTCTGGTGTTGATGTTCTTCCTCTGGCGCACCTATCGCTCCCTGCTCGATCTGGTGGGCACCTCGGTCGAACAGCTCAAGACCGATCTTCATCTGCTGGCGGAAGGGGACTTCTCGCGTCCCATCAAGGTGCCGCAAGGCTCGAAAGAGAGCCTGATCGGCCTGCTCGGCGGCATGCAGACCACCCTCAAAGGGATCATCGCCAAGGTCTCCCACTCCACCGAAGAGTTGTCCGACTCTGCCGACAGCATCGCCCAGATCGCCGAACAGACCGCCCAGTTCGCCACCTCCCAGCAGACCAGTACCCAGACCATGGCCGCTGCTATCGAGGAGCTGGTGGTGAGCATCAGCCATCTCTCCGACAATGCCACCCATGCCGACGAGCTGAGCAAGGTCTCCGCCAATACCCTGGAGGAGGGATCCGGCGTTATCAAGGAGACCCTCGGCAGCATCGAGAACATCTCCACCACGGTAGGGGAAGCGGCCAGCACCATCTCCGAACTCAATGGTCATACCCAGCAGATTTCGGAGATCATCGGGGTGATCCGCGGCATTGCCGATCAGACCAACCTGCTGGCGCTCAACGCCGCCATCGAGGCGGCGCGTGCGGGTGAACAAGGGCGCGGCTTTGCGGTGGTGGCCGACGAGGTGCGCAATCTGGCCAGTCGCTCGGCGGCGTCAACCCAGCAGATCACCGGGATGATCAGCAAGATCCAGAGCGGGGCGGATGCCTCCATCCGCAGCATGGAGAACACGGTCAACAACGTCTCCCGCGGGGTCACGCTGGCCAACCAGACCGGCGAGGCGATCGCCAGTATCCAGAGTCACGCCTCCAACCTCACCGGCCTGATGGGGGAGATCAGCCACACCCTGCGCGAGCAGTCCACCGCCGCCAACGAGGTGGTCTCTACCGTCGGCAACATCACCTCTCTCTCCGAGCAATCGGGGGATGCCGCCCGCCACGTGTCGCAAGAGGCGGCCAAGCTCAAGCAGCTGTCACGGGTGCTGCGCCAGGAGATGGGGCACTTCAAACTTTAAAAATGCTGCAAAGCAAAACGGCTGCCAAAAGGCAGCCGTTTTTTTATTCAGGGTTATCCCCTGTCATCCAGCATCGATCATCCACGCAGGGCGGCGATGCGCTGCTCGATGGGCGGGTGGCTCATGAACAGCTCGCTCATGGAGCGCTTGCCGTTGATGCCAAAGGCCATCATGGAGCCTTCCAGCTGCGGCTCGGCACCGCGGGAGAGGCGCTCAAGGGCGGCAATCATCTTGTCACGACCGGCCAGCTTGGCGGCACCGGCATCGGCACGGAACTCGCGCTGACGGCTGAACCACATGACGATGATGGAGGCCAGAATACCGAACAGCATCTCCAGCACGAACACGGTGATCATGTAGGCAAAACCGCCGGTGCTGCTGCTCTCTTCCTCGTTGTTGGAGCTGAAGAAGTTGCTGATGACGCCAGCCACGATACGGGCGAAGAACATCACGAAGGTGTTCACCACCCCCTGGATCAGGGTCAGGGTCACCATGTCGCCGTTGGCCACGTGGCTCACTTCGTGGGCCAGCACTGCTTCCGCCTCGTCACGGCTCATGCTGTAGAGCAGACCGGAGGAGACCGCCACCAGCGAATCATCACGGCGGGCACCGGTCGCAAAGGCGTTCATCTCCGGCGAGTCGTAGATCCCCACTTCCGGCATCTTGATACCCGCTTCGCGGGCCTGACGAGCCACAGTGCTCACCAGCCAGTGCTCGGTCTCGTTACGGGGTTGCTCGATGACCTGGACGCCATAGCTGCGCTTGGCCATCCACTTGGACATCAGCAAGGAGATAAAGGAACCCCCAAAACCGAACACGGCACAGAACACCAACAGCCCGGAAATGCTGGACTTGTTGATCCCCAGAACCGAGAACAGGATATTGAGTACCACCCCCAGCACCAGCATGACGGCCAGGTTGGTCACCAGGAATAGCATAATTCGCTTCATATAGACTCCTTGTGAAGATAAAGGACATGACCGGGGACCACTCGGGATCCCCACCTGATCATGTTAATGTCGACATTCTAGGGAGATTCGATGAATGTTCGCTGAATATGCCGTCACAGTAGCGGCGAGATATCGATACGCCCCTGCAAATTGGCTTCAAGCGGATTGTTTATAAACGGAATTTCACCGAGGAAGGGGGCTGGCAGCAAGCCCCTCAGGGTGTCCAGATTTTCCTGATAATGACTCATGGAACCATGGAGCCGATTAATTACCCAGCCCGCCACCGGCAGCTGATCGTTGCGAATGGCGGCAAAGGTGAGCAGCGCATGGTTGAGGCAACCCAGCTTGGCCCCCACCACCATGATCACCGCCATGTTCTCCTGCTTGACCCAGTCTGACAGCAGGTGCTTGCGATCGAGCGGCAGATACCAGCCCCCCGCCCCCTCCACCACCGTGATCTCGGCGCCAGCCTGCTCTATCTTGCGCAGCCCATCGCTCAGCCCCTCCATGGTGATGGGCTGACGCGCCTCGCTGGCGGCGATGTGGGGCGCAATCGGTGGCTCGTAGGCAAACGGATTGACCACCTCGTAGGGCAGCGGCAGGCTCGCTGCCTCCTGCAACAGGACGGCATCGAGGTTGCGCAGCCCGTCCGGAGTGCGGGCACACCCCGCCGAGACCGGCTTGTAGCCTGCGCACTTGATCCCCTGTGCGCTGAATTCACGCAGCAAAGTGCGCGCCACCAGCGTCTTGCCCACATCGGTATCGGTGCCGGTGATAAAGAATGATTTCATACGGTTCTCTCCTTGGCAGGGAGTGGCGCACTGCCCTGCACATACTGCGATTCCCGGCGCTCAGCGAGGCTTGCTGATACGGCCGAGGCACACCCGATAACTGGCGACCAGCCTGCCGTCGGGCTGGCGAAACGCCTCATACGCCTGAGCCAGCTGCTGCAATCTGGCGCGACCGCTCAGACCGGCCGGGGCGGCGCCCCCCTGATTATCGTTAACCTGATTGGCCCCGATCCCCTTGAGATCGCGCAGCAGCTGCGGCAATTCAAGATAGGCGAGATCCCAGGTGATACAACGCAGCTCGGGAGAGGCTACCCCGGCGGCGGCGAGCGCCTGCTCCAATTGTGGCAGGCTGAGGAAGCGATTGACATGGGCGCGACCATCAAGCTGCTGCCAGGCGGCTCGCAACTGCCAGAGCGACTCATCGAGCAGGGTCGAGAAAAAGATCTGGCCACCCGGTTTGACCACCCGCAGCAACTCGCCAAAGGCGTGAGCCGGGCGCTCGCACCACTGCAGCGCCAGACTGGAAAAGACCCAGTCGAACGCATTGTCGGCGAAAGGGAGCAGCTCCGCATCGCCGCAGAGCAGGCGGGCACCGCTGCCACGCAGGGCAGCCTGCGCCAGCATGCCGGGGGCGAGATCCAGCCCCACCAGCTGGTGACAGCGGTTCGCCAGTTGGGGCAAGAAAAAACCGGTGCCGCAGCCCAGATCCAGCCCGCTCACCGTCAGATCAGTGCCAACCGGCCTGTCCGGCATCCATTCCAGCAGCGCCTGACCAACCTCTTGCTGGAAGCGGGCGTGGGCATCGTAATGACGGGCGGCGGCGCCGAAGCGGCGAGCAAGCCGCGCCTTGTCCACCGACTGGAAGCGCTCATCCATGGTGAGCCCCCTCCGAAGTGGCACTGCCTGAGCAGGGGCCGAGGGCATCGAGCAGGCGATCCACATCCTGTTCGCGGTGAGCCGCGCTCAAGGTAATGCGCAGCCGCGCGGTACCGACCGGCACAGTGGGCGGGCGAATGGCGCTCACCCAGACACCGCGATCCCGCAACCGCTCGGCCAGTTGCAGGGCGGCACTGCTCTCCCCCACCAGCAGCGGCTGGATCGGGGTCTCGCTTGCACCCAGCGTCCAGCCGAGCGCATCGGCCCCCTGCCGAAAGCGGGCGATCAGCTGACCAAGATGGGCGCGGGCATCGTCAGCAGCCTGCACCAGTTCGATACTCTTGCTGACCGCGCAAGCCTGCGCGGCGGGCATATGGGTGCTGTAGACATAGTGGCGGGCGAAGTTGACCAGATACTCCACCAGCTCGCGGCTGCCGCCGACAAAGGCCCCGGCGACACCGAGCGCCTTGCCAAAGGTGCCCATCTGGATGTGCACGCTGGCCGGGTTAACTCCCTGCGCCGCCAGGGTGCCACGCCCCTCGGGCCCCAGCACGCCGAGGCCGTGGGCATCGTCGATCATCAGCCAGTTGCCGCTCCGGGCAGCGAGGGTTGCGAGCTCGTGCCAGGGAGCCTGATCCCCGTCCATGCTGAACACCCCTTCCGAAACAATCAGCCCGCGATTCGGCTCAAGCTGCCGCTCAAGGGCCGCCATATCGTTGTGGCCGAAGCGCTTCATCTTGCAGGGCAGCTGGCTGCCCATCTCCTGCAAGGAAGCGTGGTTGAGTTTGTCCTGCCACAGCTGGTGCTCCTTGCCGAGCAGTGCCTTGAGCACCGCCTGATTGGCAGAAAAACCGCAGTTAAACAGCAGCACCGCCTCCACCCCGAGCCACTCGGCCAGCGTCTCTTCCAACTGCTGGTGGGCAGAGCTGTAACCGGTCACCAGCGGCGAGGCGCCGGAGCCCGTGCCATAACGCTCAATCCCCGCGTTAAAGGCGGCCTTGATGGCGGGATGATCCGCCAGCCCCAGATAGTCGTTGGCGGAGAAATTGAGATAATCACGCCCGGCCACCTGTAACCGCCCTGCCACGCTGCCTTGCGTCGCGATGCGGCGACGCAGCAGATTGGCCTGCTCGCGCTCGGCCAGCGCGGCGCCCAATGCAAAGGGGCCTGTGACTGCAGGGCCAGTCATGACCGCACGGCCCCGGCACGGGGGCGGGTGGCGTCATAAAACATCTCGGCAGGCTCGCTCTGGCGGCCCACCTCGGCCAGCAGCTCCTCTTCCTGTACTTGATCCGGCTTCTGGGCCCGCTGGGCAGGGCGAATGCCGAGCCGCTTGAACAGCTGCATATCGCTGTTCTCGTCCGGGTTAGGCGTGGTCAGCAGTTTGCAGCCGTAGAAAATGGAGTTGGCCCCGGCCATAAAGCACATCGCCTGCATCTGCTCGTTCATCTTCTCCCGCCCGGCGGAGAGGCGTACATGGGAGGCGGGCATCATGATCCGTGCCACCGCGATGGTGCGGATAAATTCGAACGGATCGAGGTTCTCTTCGTTCTCCAGCGGCGTCCCCTTCACCTTGACCAGCATGTTGATGGGCACGCTCTCTGGGTGGCGTGGCAGGTTGGCCAGCGCTATCAGCAGGCCCGCCCGATCCTTGGCCTGCTCGCCCATACCGACGATGCCGCCGGAGCAGACCTTCATGCCCGCGCCGCGCACATGCTCCAGCGTATCGAGCCGATCCTGATAGGTGCGGGTGGAGATGATCTCGCCATAAAACTCCGGCGAGGTGTCGAGGTTGTGGTTGTAGTAATCGAGCCCCGCAGCGCCCAGACGCGCCGCCTGATCGGCGGTGAGCATCCCCAGGGTCATGCAGGTCTCCATCCCCAGCCCACGCACCTCTTCAATCATCCGGATGATGTAGGGCATGTCTTTTTCTTTGGGATTGCGCCAGGCGGCCCCCATGCAAAAGCGTGACGAGCCGTTGGCCTTGGCTTCGCGGGCCCGCTCCAGCACCTTTTCCACCTCCATCAGCCGTTCGGCTTCGAGCCCGGTGTGGTAGCGGGCACTCTGGGGGCAATATTTGCAATCTTCCGGGCAGGCACCGGTCTTGATGGAGAGCAATGTGCTCACCTGTACTTCATTCGGGTCGAAATGGGCGCGGTGGACAGTCTGGGCCTGGAACAGCAGATCGTTGAATGGCAGGACAAACAGGGCCTGAACCTCGGCGAGAGTCCAGTCATGACGAAGGGCGTGACCGCCCGCGGTGAGAGCATTCATACATGGCTTCCGGTTGTTATTAGTGGGATCCTGCGCCCGCCATCTTGGGATGGACGGCCACAAAACCCGCCGCCGGGCCTGCGCGCTCAGGGTGATGCGCAGTGCCAAGTGGCTGAAATTGTTGGCTAGTGTAGAGAGCACGCGTAGACTGTCAACACCGACCAGATCAAACCAATTGACAACAGAATAACAAATGACCAATCAAGAATTCGACCTGCACCACATCTGGCACCCCTATACCTCCCTCACTCACCCCCTGCCCTGCTATGAAGTGGCCAGCGCCAAGGGCGTGACCCTCACCCTCAGCGATGGCCGCGAACTGGTGGATGGCATGAGCTCCTGGTGGGCTTGCGTGCACGGCTATCAGGTGCCTGAACTGGACGCTGCCGCCACCGCCCAGCTCGGCAAGATGTCTCACGTGATGTTCGGCGGCCTGACCCACGCTCCGGCGGTCGAGCTCTGTCGCAAACTGGTGGAGATCACCCCGGCGGGTCTGGATCGGGTGTTTCTGGCCGATTCCGGCTCGGTGGCAGTGGAAGTGGCGCTCAAGATGGCCCAGCAGTACTGGCACAGCAAAGGAACGCCCAGAGCCAAGTTCCTCACCCTGCGCAGCGGCTATCACGGCGATACCTTTGGCGCCATGAGCGTCTGCGATCCGGAGGGCGGGATGCATGAGCTCTACCAGGGATTCCTGCCAGAGCACTACTTCGCCCCGGCCCCCAGCTGCCGCTTCCACGCCGAGTGGGACGAGCAGTGCGTGGTGGAGCTGGCAACGCTGGTAGCCGATCATCACGAAGAGATCGCCGCCATCGTGCTCGAGCCCATAGTGCAGGGGGCTGGCGGCATGCGCTTCTATCACCCCCGCTACCTGCAGTGGGTGCGCGCCCTGTGCGACGAGTTCGGTGTGCTGCTGATTGCCGACGAGATTGCCACCGGCTTTGGCCGCACCGGCCAGCTGTTTGCCTGCGACTGGGCGGGGATCAGCCCCGACATCATGTGTCTGGGCAAGGCGCTTACCGGCGGCTATCTCACCCTCTCGGCGACCCTGACCACCGAGCATGTCGCCCGCACCATCTGCGACGGCAAGGCGGGGGTCTTTATGCACGGCCCTACTTTTATGGGTAATCCGCTTGCCTGCGCGGTGGCCAACGCTTCCATCGATCTGCTGCTGGCCTCGCCGTGGCAGGAGCGGGTGCGCGCCATCGAACATCAACTGCGTACCGAGCTGGTGCAGCTGACCCTGCACCCGGCGGTCGCCGACGTGCGGGTACTCGGCGCCATCGGGGTGGTGGAGATGAAAGAGCGGGTGGATGTGGCGCGCATCCAGCGCAAGTTTGTCGAACTGGGCGCCTGGATCCGCCCGTTTGGCAAGCTGATCTACCTGATGCCTCCCTTCGTCATCACCCCGGAAGAACTGCGTGTATTGACCGGCGCCATCAGTCAGGCCATCGCCGAGGGCGAGTTTTAAGGCACGGGACGGGCGGCCATCTCGGGCCGCCCGTTTGACTGCCCGCATTTGATATATAAAGAGGGCAACTTTATCCCCGTCACTGCGGTTTCACTTGCCGTAATGTGAGCAAAACACCAGACCTGAGGCGCCAAGAGGGGTAAACTGCTGCGGTTTTACCATCAAGAAAGACTGCCCATGCGCCTCTCCATTGCTGCCAAAATCAACTTTTTCCTGCTCTTCATCTTCTCCATGGTACTGGTCTTCTCCGCCGCCTATCAGGCGGTGCGCGAGCGCGATCTCATCCTGACCCTCATCAAGGAGCAGAGCCGCGAGCAGACCGAAGCCTACTTCGACGGCCTCAACATGCTGATGCTGACCGGCAAGATGGATGCCCGCGATACCCTGCGCGGCAAGTTTCTCGATCATGCCCATGTTGAGGATGCCCGCATCGTCCGTGGCGAGGCGGTGAGCAAACTGTACGGGCCGGGCCGGGAGAGCGAACAGAGCAAGGATGAATATGATCAGCTGGCACTGGCCGGTAAAGGGAGTCTGGAAGTCGTTCACGACGGCATGCACAGCCGTCTGGTGGTGACCCGACCGCTGTTGGCCAAGAAGGACTTTCGCGGCACCGACTGCACCAGCTGCCATCTGGTGCCGGAGAATACCGTGCTCGGCGCGGTGCGCTTTGACTACTCCCTCGACTCGCTGTTTACCCGGGTCGAACAGAACATCCTCACCTCGGCGCTCATTCTCACCGGCATCTTCGGGCTGGGGCTGCTGCTGACCCTCTGGGTCATCCGCACCTGGATCGTGCGCCCTCTCAACCAGTTGACCCGTTCCATGGAAGAGGCGACCGATTTGCACGACTTCGGCCACCGGCTGGAGGGAGATGACGGCGACGAGATTGGCCGGGTGGCTGTGGCCTACAACCAGATGCTCGACAGCGTGGAGCGCCAGCTCGGCAAGCGCCCCAAGGCCAGCAGGCAGGAGCCGGATCAGCCCCGTTGAGGCGGGCGATTAACCGACGTAATAGAAGAGCAATCCGGCGATCAGCACCAGCAACAGGATCGCCAGATTGACATGCAGGGCATCATCCCGACGGCGGCTGCGGTTGCGCTCCAGCAGCAACACCGCCAGCGTCAGGGCGCAGCAGCCCCAGAGTCCGTGTACCAGCCAGGGGGTCAGCGCCGGATCCCAATAGTCGCGCACCTTGATCCCGCCATAGACCAGAAAACCGTAGGCAATCTCCGGGCGGGCATAGTGATAGAGCGAGAGCAGCACGATAAAGCCGCCCCAGCAGAGCAGCACCAGCACCCGCAACACCCGTGTCAGCCAATCTGGCCCCTGCCGCCGCTCTTTCACCCACCTCTCCTGCGCCCGTGACACTCTTGTTGAGTGAACCATGCCGAAAACCCCACCAGAGTCCGACATTTTTGCTTGTTTATCAAACCCGCGCGGGTAAGATTGTCGGCTTAGTCTGCCATGGTGGGCCATCTGTGCCCGGGCCAGACTCCCTAGTGTTGCAAATAGCGCTGCAAGAACAAGCTGGAGACAATATTTCGATGACGCACGCATCCGTAGTAGATGTGCTGGCCGGTAAGTATCCGGTCGGCACCACCCAAACTGTAAAAGGGTGGATCCGGACTCGCCGTGATTCCAAGGCGGGGATCTCATTTTTGGCCGTATCCGATGGCTCCTGTTTCCATCCGGTACAGGCGGTTGTCCCCAATACCCTGGCCAATTACGAGAATGAAGTGCTGCGTCTGACCACTGCCTGCTCCGTGGAAGTGACCGGCGTGGTTGCCGCCTCTCAGGGCAGCGGCCAGGCCTTCGAACTGCAGGCGACCGAGGTGAAGGTGATCGGCTGGGTCGAAGATCCGGACACCTACCCGATGGCCGCCAAGCGCCACAGCATCGAATACCTGCGTGAACAGGCCCACCTGCGCCCGCGCACCAACATCGTTGGCGCCGTGACCCGCGTTCGTCACTGCCTGGCGCAAGCCATTCACCGTTTCTTCCACGAAGAGGGTTTCCTCTGGGTTGCGACCCCGCTCATCACCGCCTCTGACACCGAAGGTGCCGGCGAGATGTTCCGCGTCTCCACCCTGGACATGGAAAACCTGCCGCGCACCGACGCCGGCAAGGTGGACTACAACGAAGATTTCTTTGGCAAAGAGGCTTTCCTGACCGTATCCGGCCAGCTGAACGCCGAAACCTATGCCTGCGCCCTCTCCAAGGTCTACACCTTCGGCCCGACCTTCCGCGCTGAAAACTCCAACACCAGCCGTCACCTGGCCGAGTTCTGGATGGTTGAGCCGGAAGTGGCCTTCAACGATCTGGCCGCCAACGCCGCACTGGCCGAAGCCATGCTGAAGTACGTCTTCAACGCCGTGCTGACCGAGCGTCGCGACGATCTGGAGTTCTTCGCCCAGCACGTGGACAAGGATGCCATCGACCGTCTGGAGCGTTTCGTCTCTTCCGACTTCGCCCAGATCGACTACACCGATGCCATCGAAGTGCTGCAAAACTGCGGCAAAAAGTTCGAGTTCCCGGTCTCCTGGGGTATCGACCTCTCCTCCGAGCACGAGCGCTATCTGGCCGAGGAGCACTTCAAGTCTCCGGTGGTGGTGAAGAACTACCCGAAAGATATCAAGGCCTTCTATATGCGCCTCAACGACGACGGCAAGACCGTTGCCGCGATGGATGTACTGGCACCGGGTATCGGCGAGATCATCGGTGGTTCCCAGCGTGAAGAGCGTCTGGACGTGCTGGATGCCCGTCTGGCCGAGATGGGCCTGAACAAGGAAGATTACTGGTGGTATCGCGACCTGCGTCGCTACGGTACCGTGCCGCACTCCGGCTTCGGTCTGGGCTTCGAGCGTCTGGTGGTCTATGTGACCGGCATGGGCAACGTTCGCGACGTGATCCCGTTCCCGCGTACTCCGCGTACTGCCGAGTTCTGATCAGCGGTATCTTGCCACTGCATTGCAAAAGCCGACCTGTGGGTCGGCTTTTTTATTGTCACCGTTATGGGTGATACTCAGGATCAAACGGCACAAGGAACTCGTCGCCTATGGGATATCGCCTGCTGTTCTCGCTATTGCTGTTCTGCATGCCTGTTCCACTGTGGGCCAAGCCCGTTCGTCTGGCCACTCTGGAGTGGCCCCCCTACACCAGCCAGAGTCTGCCCGATGGCGGCCTCACCGGTCACATCGTCAAGCGTGCCTTTGCCGAGGCGGGACTGGAAGTGGAGTTCGACTTCTACCCCTGGCAACGGGCGGTACGGCTGGCCGCCGATCCGGCCGAGCCCTATAGCGGCTATTTTCCCGAGTACCTCTCCGACACCCTGCCCACCCTGTGGCGCAGCTCCCCCAGCGTGGGCGACAGTGTGCTGGGCATGGCGCAGCGTGCCGGGGCGCCCATCCTCTGGCAGCAGCTCGAGGATCTCGCCCCCTACCGGATCGGCGTGGTGGAGGGGTACGTCAATACCCGAGAGTTCGATACCCTGATGGTGAACAAGCGCCTTAATACGTTTGCCGTCGATGAAGATCTGCTCAATCTGCGCAAACTGCAGCGCAACCGGCTCGATCTGGCAGTGATCGACCGGGATGTCTTTCACTGGCTGATCAATCACGACCGCCAGCTGCAAGTGGCCGGATTGCAGTTTCACCCGCGGATCCTCGAGCACAAGAGCCTGCACATCATGTTTCACCCCGACCAGCAGGCACTGCAACAACGGGTGGCTCAGGCTATTGCAAGACTCGATATTGTGCAGCTGAGCGAGGATTATCAACGCCGCTATCTGCAGTCACCGCCCGCCCCCTGACAATCAGACTCGTAGAACCCCCAACTTGGCGGGAATTATCATCCGAACCCGCGCTTTTAGCACCTATTCTCCGGTGATCCAGACCTTTTCTGACGCCTCCCTTGCAGCCTTTTTCCCCGTCATGACGCCCTCTGTAGCGACCTGTCGGGTGAGTCCAGAGTGATACCATACCCTTGAAGAAGTGATGCTTTTATCAGCACGTGGTTTTTAAGTGGTTTAATCTAAAATTCATCGAGTTATTGAAGTAACTCAATTTTTTCACTTTTGCAGGGGAGCAGAATAGCAACTAACCCTTTTGGGCTAAATAAAACAGACAACGACAATTCATGGTTCAGGCTCCCCGCGGCAATATGGGTTGAATCACACGAGGTAACGGAATGATCTTGATGGAATTTTTAGTGGTACTCGGCTGCTTGCTGCTGGGTACCCGCTTTGGGGGCATGGGACTCGGTCTCATCAGTGGTATCGGTCTCTTCCTGCTGACCTTCGTCTTCGGCCTGGTGCCGGGCGAACCGCCGGTGCAGGTGATGCTGACCATTCTGGCGGTGATCGGCTGTGCCGCCACCCTGCAGACTGCCGGTGGCCTCAACCTGATGATGCAAGTGGCCGAGCGTCTGCTGCGCCGTCACCCGCAATACATCACTATCCTGGCGCCGCTGACGACCTGGACCCTCACCTTCCTGTGCGGTACCGGCCACGTGGTCTACACCATGTTCCCCATCATCGCTGACATCGCGCTGCAGAAGAACATCCGTCCCGAGCGTCCGATGGCCGTGGCATCCGTTGCCTCCCAGATGGCGATCTGTGCCTCCCCGGTCTCCGTTGCCGTGGTCTCCATGGTCTCCATTCTGGCTGCCGGTCACGGCATCGGTCAGGCTTACGGCCTGCTCGACATCCTGATGGTCGCCATCCCCTCCTCCCTGACCGGTGTGGTCATGGCGGCCCTGTGGAGCCTGCGTCGCGGCAAGGATCTGGACAAGGACGAAGAGTTCCAGGCCAAGATCAAGGATCCGGAGCAACGCGCCTTCATCTACGGCGGCGGTGAAACCCTGCTCAACACCAAGTTCCCGAAAGAGGCCTACTGGTCTACCTGGATCTTCTTCGCCGCCATCGCCGCCGTGGTATTGCTCGGTGCCAACGAAGGTCTGCGTCCGGTGTTCACCATCAAGGACAAGACCGGCCCGCTCTCCATGAACCTGGTGATCCAGATGATGATGCTGATCGCCGGTGCCATCATCCTGATGCGCTGCAAGGTCAAGCCGGGTGATATCTCCAACGGTGCCGTCTTCAAGGCCGGCATGGTCGCCATCTTCTCCGTGTTCGGGGTTGCATGGATGAGTGAGACCTTCTTCCAGGCCCACATGCCGCTGCTCAAAGAGACCCTGGCCCACGTGGTACAGGCCCAGCCCTGGACCTACGCCCTGGTGCTGTTCCTCATCTCCAAGCTGGTGAACAGCCAGGCCGCCGCCCTGACCGCCATCGCCCCCATGGGTCTGGCACTGGGCGTTGAGCCGAAACTGCTGATCGCCTTCCTGCCAGCGAGCTACGGCTACTTCGTGCTGCCGACCTACCCGAGCGATCTGGCCTGTATCGGTTTCGACCGCTCCGGCACCACCCGCATCGGCAAGTTCATCATCAACCACAGCTTCATCATTCCGGGGCTGATCGGGGTGAGCAGCGCCAGTGCCGTGGGTTATCTGCTGACCACCATTTTGCTGTAATCGCAGCGCCGTTTATCACGTCACCGCTCAACGGGCCCCATCGCGGGCCCGTTGCTTTTTTGCGCTCCGATTGACCCATCCGCTTTACCTGCGCCCCCGCCGCTGGGTAGCATGCCCCCTCGTTCACCACCGGAATCTCCCCCATGTCTCGCGTCATCCTGCTCTGGAGCGGTGGCAAAGATGCCATGCTGGCCCTCTGTCATGCCCGCGCTGCGGGCCATCAGGTGGTGGCACTGGCCACCTTTGCCCCGCCAGAGCCCCGATTTCTCGCTCACCCCTTGCCGCTGGTGCGCCGTCAGGCGGCGGCCCTCGGGCTGCCCCATCTGCTGGTCACCATAGAAGCGCCGTTCGAGCAGAGTTATGAGACGGCGCTGAGCCGCTTGCAGCAGGAGTGGGTTCTGGATGGGGTGGTGACCGGCGATATCGACAGCGTGGGGGGCGCACCAAACTGGATCCGTGAACGCTGCCGCCCGCTCGGGCTCACCGTCCATACCCCGCTCTGGCAGCAATCTCGCCAAGCCTTGCTGGCGGATATGATGGCCCGCGGCATCGTCGCCCACCTCTCCTGCGTCGATACCCGGGTGCTGGCCCCCGAGTGGGCCGGGCGAATCCTAGATGCGGCCACCCTCAGCGATCTGCAGCAACTGGCCGAGCGTGAAGGATTCGATGCCTGCGGCGAGCAGGGGGAGTACCACACCATGGTGACTGACGGCCCGGGTTTTGCCGCCCCGCTGCACCTCGATGGCTGGCAGGTGGCGCGGCAGGATCATCTGGCCTATCTGGCCGAGCCACAGGGGTAACGGCGCCAAGCCCATCTGGCCCGCTCGCTCAGCGCGCGCAAAATCGAGATAAAAAAACGGGAGGCAACAGCCTCCCGTTTTGATCCTTCAGGGCCTTTGATGACCCGAACAAGGGATAAACCGGCTTATTTCGCCAGCTTGCCCAGCACCCGCTGCAACAGACGGATGCGCGGTTCGATGCTGTCGAGCAGCAGGAACTCTGCCTCCGAGTGGAAGCCGCCGCCCATGGGGCCGAAGCCATCCAGCGACGGTACGCCCGCGGCGGCGGTGAAGTTGGCATCCGAGCCGCCACCGGCCTCCAGCCAGTTGAAAGGGATCCCCTCCTCCTTGGCCGCCGCCGCCACCAGCGTCATCAGCGCCTCGGTATCGCCACTCGGGCGCATCGCTGGCTTGAAGGTCTGGCGATCCACCTCGACCCGACAGCCCGCAAGGAAGGGGTTGTTGGCCATAAAGGTGAGCCGGTCGTGCACCGCAGCGGCCTCTTCGTTGCTCCAGAAGCGCAGATCAACGATCGCCTCGGCAAAGTCCGGCACCACGTTGACGCCGGTGCCACCCTGTACCACGCCGACGTTCATGGTGGTGCCCGTGGTCATATTGACCTGCTCGTTGATGGCCAGCACCCAGTGCGCCAGCTCGGTAATGGCAGAGACCCCTTCGGTCAGCGCCGAACCGGCGTGGGACGCCTTGCCGTGGAAGGTGATGCGGTACTTGGCATTACCCTTGCGAGCGCTGATGAGATCCCCGTTGGGGCGCGCCGCTTCAGCCACCAGCACGCAGCCGCTCTGTTTGGCTCGCTCGACCAGCCAATTCTTCGACCAGGGGGAGCCAATCTCTTCGTCGCAGTTGTAGCAGACCAGCACCTTGAGCCTGGCCAGCTGGGCCGGATCCATCTCTTTAAGGGCATACCAGATGGAAAGCAGGCCGCTCTTCATGTCCGACACGCCGGGGCCAAAGGCTTGATTGCCTTCGATTTTCAGCGGGCGTTTGGCCGCCGTCCCCTCGGGGAAGACGGTATCCATGTGCCCGCACAGCATCACGTCGTAGTGATCGGCGCCCGGCGCATTGGTGATCTCGAGGCAGGGGCCGCACTCGGCGGCAAACTGATGGCGAGTCACCTGCCAGCCGATAGCCTCATATTTCTCGGTCATGATGTCGGCCACCCGAGCCACCCCGGCCGGGGTGCGGGTGCCGCAATCGAGATTGATCAGCGGGGCCAGATCGGCCAGATAGCTATCGAGGGAAAACGGGCTCTTTACAACTGTCATTATCTTCTCCATGCAACAATCAGCGTTGATGGCCGATCGTCAATTGCAACTATGCGACACAGTGAGAAAAAGGCGGGCAGCCATGCCACCCGCCCGACCGCTAAATTCCAAACACCACTACATAACTCATATCACTACATGAACAGCAGATAGTTGAGGGTCAACGCCGTCACCAGTGCCCCCGCCATCGGCACGCTGGTGCGCTTGACCACGGTAAAGGGCGATACCTTGGCAATCCCCGCACAGGCGATCAGCACCGCCGCGATGGGGGAGATGGTGCGGCCAATGCTGGAGGCCAGCTGCATCGGCAGCAGCATGGTCACCGCAGGCACGCCAAACTTGGCCGCTACCGCCGGTGCCAAGGTCGAGAAGCTGAGGAACGCCGCGTTGCCGGAGCCCATGATGACCGCTGCCACCATGATCAGCGCCACCATCACCAGCGTCATCAGACCGCTGCCGATCCCGGCATTGCTGGCTGAGTGCAGCAGGGTATCGATGGCACCGATGGCCTTGAGGGATTCGGCAAACAGCTCGGCACAGACGATCAGTGCCACTACAGGGCCAAACACCTTGCCCATCCCGTCGAGGAAGCTGGAGAGCCCCGCCATGGCTGTGCGCACCGAGCGGCTACGCAGCAGCTCGCACAGCATGCCGATAAAGACCGACAGCAGCATGGCCACCTCCACGCTCATCTTGATGTCGCTCACCAGCAACTTGGAGAAGGTCATCATCAGCACGAAGGGGATGATCGGCAGCAGGGCATACCAGGTGGGCGCCTGCACGCTCTCGGCGCCCTGCTCGTCCAGCTCGGCGTGATCGCCGCGATGCTGGGCCGGATCCCAGCCATCCTTGCGGTCACAGTGCCGCTGCCAGAAGAAGTGCAACACCATGGTCACCAGCAGCATGGGGGCTACCAGCCAGATCTGGTAGTCAACGAAATAGCTGGTCGGATCCATGCCGGACTGGCCGGCGGAGAAGATGGCGTTGGTCTGGGTCGGGCCAATCTCGAACGCCTGGGAGGTGGCGATGACACCACAGGCGGAGGCCGGACTGATGCCGAGGTTGCGCATCACCGGATACATGGTGACCATCAACAGCAGGCCAAGGCCGGTGGCGGAGGTGACGAACAGGGAGACGAATACCGCCACCAGATAACAGATGGAGAGCATCAGGTAGCTGGACTGGATGCCCGCCACCGGTTTGACCGCCACCCGCACCAGCGCCTGAGAGGCCCCGATATGGGACATGTAGGTGGCAAAGCCCGCGACTGCCATGATGGTGAGGCCCAGCCCCGCCGCGCGGTAGGAGAAGATCCCCTTGAACACTTCGAACAGGTCGAACAGGGCGAAGCCGGTGCTCTTGTCAGCGGGGAGAATGGGGTGCAGCCCCAGCCAGTAGGCCACCGCAAAAATGGCCATGCCCGCCAGCGCCAGCACCGCCTGCGGGTTGTAATCCTTGATAATGCCGTAGACCACGGCAACCAGTACGAGCAAGACGAATAGCAGTTCCAATATTCACTCCTGATAAATTTATCGAAGAGCGAAATCTAGTGTTCTGACCACAGTTTGCCTTTGATCCCTATCAAGAAAGGTGCCGTCATCGGGATTCATCAGCATAATATGTCGGTCATGTAACAAATTTTCGTTATTTCAACTACTGGAAAACCTTTGTCCGCCCTTATCGGGGAATTGTGTGACGCGACTCCCCTCTTTTTTGCGTTGGATCAACATATGACGGCGCCGAACTGGCGAAGATGCGCTTCGACATATAGCGACCATTTCGCGCCGGAGAGAGTTATGACAAGCCAAGCCACCGCAGGTGCCTCGACCTGCGACTACAAGCTGTGGGACATCCTCGTCGAGTCTGCAAAGGAACGCACTACCATTCGTTACTCCAAACTGGCCAAGCAGGCCGGGCTGGAGCAGTGCCAGGATGAACTGCGCACCCTGCTGCAACGCATCCGCATGTACTGCACCGAAAACAACCTGCCGATCCTCTCCGCCATCGTGGTGGACGACGTGGGCAAATACACTGGCCTCTCTTCCAGCCTGCCTGATGCCCCCTGGGAACGGGCCCGGGTCTTTGATCATGAATGGACCACCCTGCACTGATTGACGTGCTTGAAGATGCCGACCAAAACGCGCCCGCTGGCGCGTTTTGGCTATCTGGCGTTTGCCCCCTTCTCTTTTTCTCTCGCAATAACCGCTTTTCTCCCAGAATAACCGCCCCCATCGGGCACTCCCGCCACAGTGATCCTGACCTGAGCTCGAAAGCACCGTTCAGGTGCGACCAGTCACGAGAATCCCCTCACTCCAGACCATCAGCGTTGCCATGAGATCGCCACAATGCCAGAATCAGGCCCTTGCACTGTTTTCATTCGGATTTTCGGGCCCTTGCCCACGGCATGCGCCCACAAGAGAAGGACTCCCCATGGCCACCACCCTCTATGGCATCAAGAACTGCGACACCATCAAGAAAGCCCGCAAGTGGCTGGATGAGGCCGGTATCGACTACCGCTTTCACGACCACCGCGCCGATGGTCTGAACCCGGACGATCTGGACTGCTGGCTGGCACAACTCGGCTGGGAAGCCCTGCTCAACAGCCGCGGCACCACCTTCCGCGCCCTGCCGGATGAGGCCAAACAGGGGCTCGACACCGCCAAGGCGCGCGCCCTACTGCTGGAGCACCCGGCCATGATCAAGCGCCCGCTGCTGGACCTTGACGGCGAACTGACCCTGGGCTTCAAGGCTGATCACTACCAATCCCTCTTCTCCCGTTAAGGACAACTGATGTCGGATGTCATCGCACTGGCCAAGGATCTGATCCGCCGCCCCTCCGTTACCCCCCTTGATGAAGGGTGCCAGACCCTGATGGCGGAGCGCCTCGCCAAGCTAGGGTTCGTTATCGAGCCCATGGTGTTTGAAGACACCACCAACCTCTGGGCCCGCCGTGGCAGCGAAGGACCGCTGTTCTGCTTCGCCGGGCACACCGACGTGGTGCCCGCCGGGCCGCTGGACAAATGGCACACCCCGCCGTTCGAGCCGACCATCAAGGATGGCGTGCTCTACGGGCGCGGCGCCGCCGACATGAAGGGCTCGCTGGCTTCCATGGTGGTGGCAGTCGAGCGCTTCGTGGCCGAGCATCCGGATCACGCAGGGTCCATCGCCTTTCTCATCACCTCCGATGAAGAGGGGCCCTTTATCAATGGCACCACCCGGGTGATCGACACCCTGGAGGCCCGTAACGAGAAGATCCGCTGGTGCATCGTCGGTGAGCCCTCCTCCACCGCCGTGGTCGGCGATGTGGTGAAGAACGGCCGCCGCGGCTCCATCACCGGTGATCTGCTGGTACGCGGGGTGCAGGGCCACGTTGCCTATCCCCATCTGGCGGACAACCCCATTCACAAGGCCGCGCCGGCGCTGGCAGAGCTCGCCGCCACCGTGTGGGATGAGGGCAACGCCTACTTCCCCCCCACCAGCTTCCAGATCGCCAACATCTCGGCCGGCACCGGCGCCTCCAACGTCATTCCGGGCGAGCTGCAGGTGCAGTTCAACTTCCGCTTTAGCACCGAACTGACCGACATGGATATCCGCGAGCGGGTCGAAGCGCTGCTGGATAAACATGGCCTCGATTATCAGCTGAGCTGGACCCTCTCCGGCCAGCCCTTCCTCACCGACACCGGCGCGCTGCTCGATGCGGCTGTGGCGGCCATCGAGGCGGTCAATGGCCAGCAGCCAGCCCTGCTCACCACCGGCGGCACCTCCGACGGGCGCTTTATCGCCCCCACTGGCGCCGAGGTGATTGAGCTTGGCCCCGTCAACGCCACCATTCACAAGGTGAACGAGTGCGTGAAGGCGGACGATCTGGATCTGCTGGCCGACATGTACCAAGGGGTGCTCGAGAGATTGCTGGCATGACGCAGGAACAACTAATGGGGCTCGAAGAGAGCCATCTTATTGTGGTGGGGCGCGGCCCCCATCGTCTGACCGCCGCCACCGCGGCGGCCTTCAACGACATGCAGGTGGCGGCCGCCTATGAGGGGTTCAACCTGCAGGCGGCCTCCAGCTGGCGCAGCTTCGAGCGCCAGCTCGCCATCTGGAATGGCAAGTGGCGCGGCGAACGGCCACTGCTCGATGCCAACAGCGAGCCCATCGATGCCCTGCAACTCTGCGAGACAGAGCGGCTGCACGCCATCTTGCGCTGGAGCGCCCTGCCCGGCACCAGCCGTCACCACTGGGGTACCGATCTCGATATCTACGACCCGGACTGCCTGCCCGCCGACACCAAACTGGCGCTGGAGCCCTGGGAGTATGAAGCCGGGGGCTGGTTTGCAGATCTCAGCGAGTGGCTCAGCGACCATATGAGCGACTTCGGCTTCTTCCTCCCTTATGCCAAACCGGTCGGGGCGGGAAGCGGGGTCGCCTACGAGCCCTGGCATATCAGCTTCTCGCTGGAGTCCGACGAGCAACGGCTCGATCCCACGGCACTGGCGCTTTGCCTGCAACAGGCGGATATTGAAGGCAAGTCGACCATACTGGCCAACCTTGATGACATTTTGGCCCGTTATGTCATCACCTGTCCTGATGAAAGGAAAATCCCATGACTCTCTGGCTGTGGATAGGGTTGCCGCTGCTGTTCCTGCTCGGGCTGTTTCTCAATGCCATCAAAGACATGAAACGGCTGGAGAAGCAGTTGCCCAACTACAAGGACAAGATCCGCGAAGTGAAGGATGACGAGGACGACTGAATCCCGCCTCATCCCGTGGGGAGCGCCCTTGTGCTCCCCTGCCCCACTCCTGCCCGACCTCACTGGCCCCCCATTACACCCCGTCTTCTCACCCTGAAATCAACGCTCCTTTGGCTCCGCTTTCGTTCACCTTGTCGCGGTCATCATATGGCGCAGGCATGAGGTGAAAAATGTAAAAAAATGCAAATTAATGCACAATCAAGCCACACAAGGGGGGCCTAACTGCATATAATGTGCCTACTTTGCACATTACCAGGAAGGAGTTCGCCCTTGGATGCCGCTACCATCAACAGTTTCTTTTTTGTCGCTGCCCTGTTGGTGGGAGCCAGCGTACTGTTGAGCGCCCTCTCTTCCCGCCTCGGTATTCCCATTCTGGTTATCTTCCTCGCCGTCGGCATGCTGGCCGGTGAGGATGGCCCCGGTGGCATCCACTTCGCCGACTACTCCATCGCCTATCTGGTGGGCAACCTGGCACTTGCCATCATCCTGCTCGACGGCGGCATGCGCACCCGGGTCTCCTCGTTTCGGGTCGCGCTCTGGCCTGCGCTGTCGCTCGCCACGGTCGGGGTCGCCATCACCACCGGCCTTACGGGTCTGGCCGCCGCCTGGCTGTTTGACCTCAGTTTGATGCAGGGAATGCTGATCGGCGCCATCGTCGGCTCCACCGATGCAGCGGCGGTCTTCTCCCTGCTCGGCGGGCGCAGCCTCAACGAGCGGGTGAGCGCCACCCTGGAGATAGAGTCAGGCAGCAACGATCCGATGGCGGTGTTTCTCACCGTCACCCTGATTGAGGTACTTGCAACCGCCCAGCAGGGGCTGGATGCGGGCTTCCTGCTGCTGCAACTGGTCAAGCAGTTTGGCCTTGGCGCCGGGATCGGTCTTGGCGGCGGCTGGCTGCTGTGGCGCCTCATCAATAGCGCCCGTCTGGCGCCGGGGCTCTATCCGCTGCTCACCGTCAGCGGCGGCCTGCTGATCTTCGCCCTCACCACGGCGGTCGGTGGCAGCGGCATTCTCGCCATCTATCTCACCGGTCTGTTGCTCGGCAACCTCTCCCTGCGCAGCCGCAGCACCACCCTGTCGGTGCTGGACGGTCTGACCTGGCTCAGCCAGATCGGCATGTTTCTGGTGCTGGGGCTGCTCGCCTCGCCCCACAAGCTGCTGCCCATCGCCCTGCCCGCACTGGCGCTGGCAGCCTGGATGATCCTGTTTGCTCGCCCGGTGTCGGTCTGGATCGGGCTGCTGCCGTTCAAGAACTTCGCCCCGCGCGAACGCTGGTTTATCTCCTGGGTTGGCCTGCGCGGCGCGGTGCCGATCATTCTGGCGGTGTTCCCCATGATGGCGGGGCTGCCCAACGCCCAGCTCTACTTCAACGTCGCCTTCTTCGTGGTGCTGGTCTCGCTGATTTTGCAAGGCAGCTCGCTGCCGCTGGCCTCAAAACTGGCGCGGGTGGAAGTCCCAGCGCCGCCGTCGCCCATCAACCGCTCCGGGCTCGAGATCGATCTCGACAGCCAGTGGGAGACCTTCGTCTACCAACTGGGGGAGGAGAAGTGGTGCATCGGCTCACCACTGCGGGATCTGCAGATGCCCGCCGGCACCCGGATCTGCGCCCTGTTTCGCGGCCGCGAGCTGCTCCACCCCTCGGGCAGTACCTGTCTGCAGGCCGATGACATCCTCTGCGTGATCGGTCACGAACGCGACCTCCCTGCCCTCGGCCAACTGTTCAGTCAGGCGCCGGAGCAAGATCTCGGCCCCCGCTTCTTCGGCGACTTCCTGCTGGAAGCGGACGCACGGCTGGTGGATCTCGCCCCTCTCTACGGGCTGGATGTGAGCGAGGTGGTGGATCAGACACTGGGCGATTTTATTGCCAGCCAGTTGGGCGATAATCTGGTGGTCGGTGACAACATCGAATGGCAGGGCCTGATCTGGACCGTGGCCGAAATGGACGAGAGCGTGCCGAGCAAGATCGGGGTGCGTTTTCAGGAAGAGGACCCGGTCTGACCGACCGTCCCGTATCAAGTCCCCAGCAAGAAGGGAGAGAGTTATGCCATATCAAAGTTTGCTGTCCGGCCCCCTGCCCCCCGCTGCCAATCTGGGGGTCATTGAAGGCTTTTTTGGCAAGGGATGGAGCTGGCAGGCCCGCGCCCGCTACACCCAGTGGCTGCCGCGCCACGGTTACGGCTTCTATATCTACGCCCCGAAAGAGGATGGTTATCTGCGCAAGCACTGGGCCCTCCCCTGGCCAGAGCAGCAGCTGGCCGATCTCGCCGAGCTGGCGCGCCAGTGCCGCGCCAACGGGCTCGCCTTCGGGGTGGGCTTGAGCCCGATGGGGGCGCACCACGACTACGATCGCAAGCGCCCGGCGCTGCTTGAAAAAGTGCGCCTGATCGACGAGATGCTTCAGCCCGATATTCTGGCGGTGCTATTTGACGACATGAAGGGGGATACCCCGGACCTGGCCCGCCACCAGCTCACCATCGCCCACGATATCGCGGCCCACAGCAAGGCGAGCCGCCTCATCTTCTGCCCCAGCTACTACTCGACCGATCCGGTGCTGGAGAAGGTGTTCGGCGCCATGCCTCCCCGCTATCTGGAAGAGCTTGGCGAGCAGCTCGACCGCCGTTTCGAGATCTTCTGGACCGGCCCCAAGGTCTGCTCGACCGAGTATCCGGCGGTACACCTCAAGCAGGTGACCGAACTGCTCGGCCGCAAGCCCTTTTTGTGGGACAACTACCCGGTCAACGATGGCAGCAAGGCGAGCAGCTACCTCCATCTGCGCGCCTTCGAGAACCGCCCCGCCGAGCTGGCGGAGCTGGTCGCTGGCCATGCGGTCAACCCGATGAAGCAGGCGGCGCTGTCGGCCCTGCCGCTTGCCACCCTGCCGATGAGCTACCGGCTCGGCAAGCAGTACGATCCCGACAAGGCGTTGCACGCCGCCCTCAATGCCACCTGCGGCCCGCAGATCTCGGCGATGATCGAAGCTGACCTGCCGCTGTTTCAGGATCTGGGGCTGGCGCAGCTCACCCCCGAGCAGATTGCCGCCCTCAAGGCCCGCTACCTGCCGTTTCGGGATCAAGCCTGCGTCGACGAAATCGTGCGCTGGCTCGACGGGGAGTATGTGTTCGACCCCGACTGCCTGACCGATTAAACCGCCCCCGCAGGGGCAGAAAGGAGGTTGTATGGATGCACACCTGCTTTACCAGAACCTGGCGGTGATCGCCGCTTTCTTGCTGGTCTATAGCCTGCTCGCCGGGCGCTTTGAATCAAAACTGGTCAACGGCCCCCTGCTGTTTATGCTGGCGGGCTGGCTGCTCGGGCCGGGTGGTGTGGAGCTGATCGCCCTCTCCATCGACAGCGATGGCATCAAGCTGCTGGCCGAGCTCTCGCTGGTCATCGTGCTGTTCAACGATGCCGCCAATACCAACTGGCAGGTATTGCTGGCCAACCGGCAACTGCCGATCCGGCTGCTACTGATAGGCCTGCCCCTCACCCTGGTCTGTGGCGCCCTGTTTGGCCACTGGCTCTTCCCCGATTTGCCACTGCTGGAGATGGCCATTCTCTCCACCATACTTGCCCCCACCGATGCGGCGCTCGGCAAGGCGGTGGTCAGCAACCCGGCCGTACCGGCACCGGTGCGTGAAGGGCTCAATCAGGAGAGCGGCCTCAACGACGGTATCTGCGTGCCGGTACTGCTCCTGTTGTTGGCCCTTATCGCCCCCACCGAGCAACATGCGGGCACCGCGACGCTGGCCATCACCCTGATGCTGGAGGAGATCGGCATTGGCCTGCTGGTTGCCTTCGTGCTGACCAGCCTCACCATCCGGCTGCTGAAAATCTCCAATCTCAACGGTTGGCAACTGCCGCTGTGGCGCCAGCTCACCATGCCGGGGCTGGCCCTGCTCTGCTTTGCGCTGGCTCAGAGCCTGGGTGGCAGCGGCTTTATCGCCGCCTTTGTCGGCGGCCTCTTTATCGGGCGCAGACTCGGTGAACACAAGCACGCCTATATGGACAGCTGCGAAGGGTATGGCGACCTGCTTTCTGTGGTGATCTGGATGGTGTTTGGCGCCACCCTGCTCCCCATGCTGCCGGAGCTGATGCACTGGCAATACTGGCTCTATGCCATTGCCAGCCTCACCCTGCTGCGGATGGTGCCGGTCTGGTTGAGCCTTATCGGCACCGGCCTCAAGCCCGAGCTCAAGCTCTTTATCGGCTGGTTCGGGCCACGGGGCCTTGCCAGCATCGTCTTTGCTGTGATGGTGCTGCAAAACCAGCCGGCGCTGATCGGCCAACGCCCCATCATCGCCACCGTGCTCTGCACCATCATTCTGAGCGTGTTGCTCCACGGTCTGACCGCCAACCCCTGGGTCGAGCGCTTCAAAGCTCGCTGAGCCAGGCCGCGCCCATAAAAAATGCCACCGACCGGTGGCATTTTTCTTTGGTGGCGAGGGTAAATGACGGCACTCAACCAAGCGCCAGCCAGACTCCCACTCCCAACATCAGGGTACCGGCGATGCGGTTCATCAACGTGACGTTGCCGCTCCTGGCGAGGAAGTGGCGCAGGGTGCGACCACCGCTGGCGTAGAGCAGCAGGCAGGAGAACTCGATGACCAGGATCAGCGCCACCAGCGCGCTGATCTGCGGTGCCATCGGCTTGTCGGCAGAGATAAAGGGGGGCAGCAAGGAAATCATAAAGGCCCACCCCTTGGGGTTGGCGATGGCGGTGACAAAGCCCTGCACCGCCAGTCCCATGGCGCTGGTCTGCTGACCGGCCGAGAGATCCGCCGGAATGGCCATCTTCCCTTTGGCCTGCCACATCTGGATGCCAAGCCACACCAGATAAGCGCCCCCGACATATTTGAAGGCGGCGAAGATCCCCGGATAGTTGAGCATGATGGCGGCCACCCCGATCACCGACAGTACCGAGACCAACCCTACCCCGATCAGCTCCCCCCACATCATGTGCAGGGTACGGCGCACACCCAGGCTCATCCCCAGCGTCATCGACAGGGTCATGCACATGCCGGGGGTCACCGAGACAAAGAAAAAGGTCGGGATAAACAGAGCCAGAATGGCCGGATCGATCCAGCTGGACACAACACACCTCCATGGGACGAGAGCGGGGAATAACGGAAACCGGACAATATTGAATCAATACAGCCAGTTGTACCACATATTCAGGGGATTAAGCGTTCAATCATGCCTAAACGGCTCCTTGCGCACAAGGAAAAACCTTTTCTTCAGCACATTTCAGCAATAAAAGCCTGTGACAGCTCCTGACGCTAATGTGTAATATGTCGGCTCCTCCAATTTCGGATTAGAACTATTTATGTCATTGAATAATCTATCAATAAGAGTCCAAATCCTGATACCGCTGCTGTTGGCCAGCCTGCTGATGTTGGTGATGATCGCCATCAGTAAACAGGGGCTGGACGAAGCCATCCGTGACATAGATGAGACGACCCAGAGCGTGGTCCAGAACAAGGACGACATTGCCAAACTGATCCACGCCACCTACCGGCTGCGCACCAGCGCCATCTATGGCCTCTACGATGCCAAGCTGTTTGCCGCGCTGCCGGCGAACCTCAACAGCGCCGAGCAGGAGATCAACAGCATCCTCGCTCGTCTGGTGATCCCCGGTGCCGAGCAGGATAACCGTCAGGTCGCTGCCGCCCTGCAGGCCTACCTGGGCCATACTCGCGGCAACATGCTGCCGCTGCTGGCGCAAAAACATCAGGGTGGCGGCGATCCGGTCGCCTACGAGGCGGCCCGCCTCCATTTCCGCGAGCTGGGTGAACAGCTGATCAAGCAGATCGACAGCATGTCTGCCCACATCAACCAGCTGACCCAGCAAGAGCTGGCCGAAGAGCAGGCCCACTATGACGCTACCGTGCTGCGTACCCTGCTGCTCACCGCCGGCACCCTGCTGGCGGCGCTGATCTGCGGCTGGGTGCTCTCCGGTCGTATCGTCAGCCCCATCGCCCAGTTGCAGGAAGTGATGCACGCGGTGGCGCAAGGGCGCTTCAACGTCCGTGCCAAGGCGGAGGGCAACAACGAGCTGACCCGTCTGGCCAAAGATATCAACCTCACCCTGACCCAGCTCGGCAGCACCATAGAGAGCCTGACCGGCATCAGCAACAGCGTCGCCTCCGCCGCCACCGAACTGGCTGCCGTGATGACCCAGTCCGAGGCCAATGCAAGGCAGCAGCACAGCGAGATTGAACAGGTTGCCTCCGCCGTGACCGAGCTATCCAGCACCGCTGACAACGTCAACCACAACGCCGCCATCGCCGATGAGCTGGCGCGGGATGCTAATGGCCGGGTCGAACAGGGGCTCGCGCTCTTTACCGAAAGCATCGCTGCCAACAGCCGGATGGCGGGCAGTCTGGAAGATGCCGCCGCCATCGTGGCCCAGCTCAAATCCCAGTCCGAGCAGATCGGCAAGGTGATTGAAGTGATCCAGGGGATCTCCGAGCAGACCAACCTGCTGGCGCTCAATGCCGCCATCGAAGCGGCCCGTGCCGGTGAAACGGGGCGTGGTTTTGCGGTGGTGGCCGATGAGGTGAGAATGCTGGCCGCCCGCACCCAGGACTCCACCAAGGAGATCCAGACCATCATCGAGCGGCTGCAGAGCCAGTCCCAGTCCGCCAACAACGGCGTGCAGGAGACGCTGGAGATCCTCAGCCATAACCAGCGCCTCTCGGCTCAGGTGCAGGATCTGCTAAGTGGCATTACCGGTGCCGTGCGCCAGATCAACGACGCCAACGCCCAGGTCGCCACCGCCGCCGAGGAGCAGTCCTGCGTCACCGCCGACATCAACCGCAACATCACCAATATTCACGAGATCGTGAGCCAGAGCTCCGCTGGTATCAGCCAGAGCGCCACTGCCAGCAACGAACTCTCGCAGCTCGCCGAGCAGCAGCGCAAGCAGCTTTCCCGATTCCAGCTGTAAGCACAGGAAGTGAACAAGACAAAAAGGCCCGCGAGGGCCTTTTTGATTCACGGGGCAATCCGTTTGTCCCTGTTTTAAACGCTATTTTTTGGCCGTTGGTGCCATAAGGGGCTGGGCTGCCCAGTCAAATATCGGTATGGTAGAGGCACGTTATTCCCCCTCACGTGAGCACACCATGAGCCTGAGATTCAAGAAACCCGCTTTTATCGCCCTGGGGCTCATCGCCCTCATTTCCGCCGCCTGGCTCGACTACTATCTGCCGGAGCACACCATCGCCACCATCACCGGAGTCGAGGTAAAGCGCACCGACAAGGATGGCCCCATCAGCCAGAAGAACCCGGCTGACGGCCCCACCACCGACGTCTACTACATCTATACCGAGCGTCCCGGCGAGAAGATCCGGGTGTTCCGCAATGAAGATACTGAGTGGGGCTGGCCCTTCTACTTCAAGTTCAACGCCGCCGACGTGCAGGCCAAGGCCAAATCGATGGAGTTCGAGAAGCGTCTGGCCATCATTACCTCCTACGGCTGGCGCATCAACATGTTCTCCATGTTCCCCAACGTCACCAAGATTGAGAGCACCGAACCCGATGCCTCCACCTGGAGCTTCTTCCGCTGGTTCTGGTTCGGCCTCTGGGCACTGGTGATGGG
The DNA here is from genome assembly GCF_027705695.1 of Aeromonas sp. QDB62. Taxonomy (NCBI): domain Bacteria; kingdom Pseudomonadati; phylum Pseudomonadota; class Gammaproteobacteria; order Aeromonadales; family Aeromonadaceae; genus Aeromonas; species Aeromonas sp. QDB62. The sequence continues at coordinate 84,936 of NZ_JAPDCD010000007.1, forward strand.
CAAAGCGGCCATTGCGACCTGGCGCTACTTCGATCGTCTTGAGGACGAGATATGAGTGAGCCGAGTAAAACCCGCACCAGCTTCTACCGGCGGCTCTACGTGGCCTGGCTGATCAGCCAGGGCACGGATACAGTGCCCGCCATCATGGAAGCGACCGGTATGCCGCGCCGCACTGCGCAAGATACCCTGAGCGCGCTGGCCGAACTCGATATCAGCTGCGCCTTCGAGCAGACCGAGGGGGCTCGCCACCTGCAGGGGCACTACCGTATCAGCGACTGGGGTCCCATCAATCCTGACTGGATTGCAGCCCAACTGCCTCTTATCAAAGAGACGCTGAGTTACCCCTGATCCGGAAGCCTGCCAGCAATAAAATAGAGGGGCCAGCCGACAAGGCTGGCCCCTCTATTTCCAGGCCGATTTCCAGGCCGATGGTGTGGCAGGTCGCCCTACTCGGGCATGGCCGAATCTTCCAGTTCTTCTTCCGACTCCCCTCTGGTGCAATCGATGATGGATCGCTTGGGGTTGTTGGGATCGCGCAGCAGCAGGGGCGTCAACCCCTCGTCATGCTTCTGCTCGTCACTAAACTCGCTGCCGTAGGCGTTGTGAGTCAAGCGGCGGGCGTTGGCGATGGGGGTATCGACAAAGAGAGCGTGCACTTCAAAGCTTGCGGCAGGCACGATAAAGCCGACCACCGGCAGGCCGTGCAGCTCCTCGTGCACCTTGTACCAGGCAAAGCCGTCGCTCACCTTGTCGGGGGTGTAGTTGGCCAGCTGTAGATTGGCGGCTCTGCCCGTCTCATCCACATAGAGATCGGTAAACTCGCAGGTCGCCAGCCCCTGCCACATCCGCTCAAATGGCGTCGCACAACCTGTCAGTTGCAACCCGGCCAGCAGCACCACCCCTCTCTTCCACATTCCCCGCCCCTTCTTGCAAAAATGAACCGGTGCTCAGCCAAATGCCCGCAGCCGCGTCACCAACAGATCGATAAAGCCCGGACGATCCAGCCCCAGCAGCACCAGCGCATTGGCTGGCTTGCCGGTCAGACCATAACGATCCACCACCGTCATGCCGCAAGTATGGGTGCCGCCAGTCTCGATATCGACCCGGCACTCGACCCCGTGGAACAGCTCGGGAGCCAGCAACCAGGCAATGGTACAGGGGTCGTGCAGCGGTGCACCAGCAAATCCCCACTTGGGATCCCGGTGGTAGATCATGAAAAAGTCGAGCAGCCCGGCCACGCACTGGGCCACCGGATTGCTGATGGCGCGCACCCGCTCGATATCCTCGTCCATCACCTGCGCCTCATGAGTCACATCGAGGCCACACATGGTGATGGGAATACCCGACTTGAACACCATATCGGCCGCTTGTGGGTCGACATAAATATTGAATTCCGCCGCCGGGGTCCAGTTGCCCGCCCCTGCGGCGCCCCCCATCAATACGATGCGTGCAATCTTGGGTTTGAGCTCGGGATGAGCCGCCAGCAACAGGGCGATATTGGTGAGCGGCCCGGTCGGCACCAGAGTCACCGGCTCCGGGCTCTCGCGCAGGCACCTGGCCATCAATTCAATCCCCGTCATCGCCTGCGGCGCAAAGGCAGGATCCGGCAGTGTGGGGCCATCGAGGCCCGATTCGCCGTGAACGTTGTCGGCGATAATCAGCTCGCGGGCCAGTGGTTTCGGCGCCCCCGCCGCCACAGGAATATCGTCCCGCCCCAGCAAGGTGAGGATGCGCAGGGCATTGTTGAGGGTCTTGTCCGGCGTCTGGTTGCCCGCGCTGGTGGTGACCGCCAGCACCTCAAGTTCAGGGCTGGCCAGCGCCAGAATGAGGGCAATGGCGTCGTCGTGGCCGGGATCACAATCGAGAATAACGGGCAGTGCCATGGAAAGGGTCCTTACAACATAACAGGGAGCCATACCTTAACAAGCAAGCTTCGGATGAACTCGGGAAGGGGTCACAAAACGGGGCCTTGTGGGTGACCCAGGCGGTTTACACGGCACACCGCCTCGCTCAAAGCAGCTCATTATCAAGAGGTTGCATGGCGCATCCCGTTCATTTTCCGAGGCAGCGCACCGCCCATTCGCCCGGCCGCGCCGGTTCGGGTATGATCGCCCCCCGTTTCCAGCCCGTGCGTCCTATGTCTGTTATCGTCGACACCTTTATCGCCCCACCCTGCAGTGCCGCCATCGAGATCCTGTTTGAGGATGATCATCTGCTGCTGATCAACAAGCCGAGCGGCCTGCTGAGCCTGTCGGGAAAGAACCCGCAGAACCTCGACTCGGTGCATTATCGACTGGTACAGGATTACCCCGGCTGTACCCTGGTGCACCGTCTCGACTTCGGCACCTCAGGCATCATGGTGGTGGCCAAAAACAGGGCCATCAATGCCCTGCTGTGCCAGCAGTTCAGCCAGCGGGTAGTGAGCAAGGCCTACAGCGCTCTGCTGTGCGGCCATCTGGCTGACGATGAGGGGGTGATCGATGCCCCCATCGCCAAGGATCCGGCGATTTTCCCGCTGATGAAGATCTGCGCCGCCAGCGGCAAACCCGCCCGCTCCCGCTATCGGGTGATTGAGCGGCTGGCGCAGCAGATGCAGGGTCAGGCTGTGCCACTGACCCGGGTAAGGCTGGTACCGGAGACCGGCCGCACCCATCAACTACGGATCCACTGCCAGCTGCTGGGCCACCCCATTCTCGGCTGCGATCTCTACGGCGGTCTGCTGTCACCTGACTGCGAACAAGCACCGCGGCTGATGTTGCATGCCAGCGAGCTGGATTTTGCACATCCGGTGAGCGGCGAGCCGATGCAGATCCGCTGTGCCGCGCCTTTTTAGGAGCAATCAGTAGAGGCCGTCAGTAGATGGCAATAGACGCGAGTGCGGCGGGAATAGAGAAAGGCGTGACGCGAGAAGACGGGAGAAGAAAAGGGACAAACGGCGGATAAAGATAGGGGCCGCGCTTTCGCAACGGCCCCCACCCCCCACTCTTTGTGGTGCTATCAGATCAGCTTGCGGGCAGCGCCCAGTACGATCTTGATGGCATCAGATTCGGTCTTCGCCATGGTTTCGGCGTTCGGGATTTCCTGCTGGGTACGGTTGACGATAACGCCAGCTACCATACCGGCACGCAGGCCCTGGCTGGTGCACATGGTCAGCAGGGTGGCAGATTCCATCTCATAGTTCAGCACGCCCATGGCTTGCCACTCTTTCATGGAACCCTGGAAACGGCTCACTACGCGGCCGGATACGGTGTCGTAACGCTCCTGACCCGGGTAGAAGGTATCGGAAGAGGCAGTCACACCGATGTGCAGCTTGGAGCCCATCTCTTTGGCAGTGTTGACCAGCGCGGTGGTGCAGTCGAAGTCGGCAACCGCCGGGAACTCCATCGGTGCAAAGTGCAGGCTGGCACCGTCGAGGCGCACGGAACCGGTAGTGACGATCACGTCACCCACGTTCAGGTGCGGCTGGATGGCGCCGGTGGTGCCGATACGCAGGAAGGTGTTGATACCCAGCTGGGCCAGCTCTTCTACCGCGATGGAGGTGGACGGGCCACCGATACCGGTAGAGCAGATGATCACGGCCTTGCCGTCCATCTCGCCGCGCCAGGAAGTGAATTCACGATGGCTGGCCAGGTGCACCGGGTTATCCAGCATCTCTGCGATGCGCTTGACGCGCTCGGGGTCACCGGGGACGATCGCCAGGGTGGCGCCTTGCAGATCCGCTTTCTTCAAACCCAAGTGAAATACATCAGACATAGTGGACTCCTGGTTGCCCCCTGCCAGCATGGTCAGGGCGCAAGTTAAGATGATTCTTTATGATACTTTCAAGCCTTTACCCCCTCTTCGGGGAGGCGCCAACTATGGTCGAAAGCGCTTTCCAATTCCTTGAAGCGCCTCACACTTCCACGCATTGACAGTCACAAAGATCGCGCAAAACGTTTGCTAACCCAATGAAATAATTGACAAACGTTTTTCTGAAAAAGGGTCTCGAACAGGGAAAGTCAAGCCCGGTTCAGCGCTTAATTAACGACTCGTGATCGACCCCGTAAAGTTGTAAACAAGATGCTTTTGTATCCCTTTCGAGATGATAGCCTAGCGGCCAACTACCACTTAATGGCTAACTACAGGAAGTCCATCATGGCTACATTCAAGTTCTATATTCCCGCAATCAACCTAATGGGTGCCGGCTGTCTGCAAGAGGCCGCCGCCGATATCAAGGGTTACGGCTATCGCAAGGCACTGATCGTCACCGACAAGATCCTCAACCAGATTGGCGTGGTCGCCAAGCTCACCACCCTGCTGGCTGAACATGGCATTGAGAGCGTGGTTTTCGATGAAACCAAGCCGAACCCCACCATGACCAACGTCGAAGCGGGTCTGACCATGATCAAGGCCAACGGCTGCGACTGCGTCATTTCGCTCGGTGGTGGCTCACCCCATGACTGCGCCAAGGGTATCGCGCTGGTCGCCGCCAACGGTGGCAACATCAAGGATTACGAAGGGGTGGATCGCTCCGCCAAGCCGCAACTGCCGCTCATCGCCATCAACACCACCGCCGGTACCGCCTCCGAGATGACCCGCTTCTGCATCATCACCGACGAAGCGCGCCAGGTGAAAATGGCCATCATCGACAAGCACGTTACCCCGCTGATGTCGGTCAACGACCCCGAGCTGATGCTGGCCAAGCCAGCCGGTCTGACCGCCGCCACCGGCATGGATGCCCTGACCCACGCCATCGAGGCTTATGTCTCCACCATCTCCACCCCGGTGACCGATGCCAGCGCCGTGATGGCCATCGAACTGATTGCCAAGCACCTGCGCACCGCCGTCAACCAGGGCGATGATCTGCACGCCCGCGAGCAGATGGCCTATGCCCAGTTCCTGGCCGGCATGGCCTTCAACAACGCAAGCCTCGGTTACGTTCACGCCATGGCGCACCAGCTGGGCGGTTTCTACGACCTGCCCCACGGTGTCTGCAACGCCGTGCTGCTGCCCCACGTTCAGGCTTACAACGCCCAGGTGAGCGCGGCTCGTCTGAAGGATGTCGCCCGCTACATGGGTGTGGACGTGAGCGCCATGAACGACGAGCAGGGCGCCGCCGCTGCCATTGCCGCCATCAAGCAGCTGGCGCTGGATGTGAAGATCCCGGCCGGTCTGGAGCAACTCGGCGTCAAGGCCGATGACTTCGATACCCTGGCCAGCAACGCCCTGAAAGATGCCTGCGGCTTCACCAACCCGAAACAGGCCAGCCACGAAGAGATCGTCGCCATCTTCCGCGCAGCAATGTAAATGGTTGCCTGATTGCCAGAAAGGGTCGCAGTGCGACCCTTTTTATTGGCTATGTCCCAATTACGTGTTGCATGGGGCGCCCCAGCGCCTCATGCAAACACGCTTTGATATTCACGCCCCTCCCGTAACGCTCCAGCATCCTGCGCCAACCCAGATAGTTCTTCAGATAGTGCGTCGCCACGCCATGGAACCGCTCCATCCACTCTTTCAACCGATGGTGATAACCGTTCACGTGCTGGATGTGATACGCACCGACCACCCGTTCGCCTTGGCGATTGTGCACTACCTGATGGGTTACGCCCTGCTCTTTGCTGAAACAGGCATACACCCCCGCACCATCGCTACACAGTACCGCATCCGGTGACACCAACGGCTTCAAGACAGCGATGACCGTCTCGGCATTTATCATCTCCAACTGAAAATCCGCATGGTGGCCTGCACGGTCTTGTACCACCATCACCGGGATGTAATCTGGCCCGGTTCCACGAGTTCGACCTTTACCACCGCGATGACGTGGCGGACGCGGCAGTCCCCGTTGTCCCTTGAACGATTCAAGGAAGAAGGTCTCATCAACCTCAACGATACCCTCTTCCCGTGTGGCTTGATGACCTGCCATGGCACGCAAGAAGCGGTGACGCCATAGAAAAGCGGTGTTTTTGCTGATTCCGCAACGCCGCGCTGCCTGGCGGACGGTCAGTCCTTCGATGAGGGCTTGCGCGTAGTCTTCCCAGCATTGCGCTTTGCGCAACCGTGACAGGGGCGTTTTGGTCAGAACGGTGCTGGTGCGCAGACACAGTTTGCAACGGTAGCGGCGCAGTCCCCGACTCCATCCCCAAGGCGCCAGCTCGGTGACATCGGCCTGACAATGTGGGCAGCCACTGCATGCCGGCAACTGAGTATTGAGCGAGGTAATGGTGTGGGGGGCAGTGAGTTCCTGCTGGGCAACACGACGCTGGCGCAGGGTTAACTGGGGAAAGAGGGACAACAGGTGTTGAAAGGCTGGGGTATCCATGATGGTAGACCTCAAGGTGATGGCCTACTTCAAGATTAGCCTTTCAACACGTAATTGGGACAGAGCCTTTTTATTGGCTGATGGATCAATGGCTTTTTACTTCCGTGGAGGGAGTCGGTATGATTTGCCGAGCCAAAAAGACTGTATGGATGATCTGAACTCGATATGCGGATGAAACACCTGATTGCCGCGGCTTTGACCGCCCTCACCCTCTCCGGTTGCAGCCTGGTCTATCGCATTGATATTCCCCAGGGCAACTATGTGGAACAAAAACAGGTCGACAAACTGCGCCAGGGGATGACCCGCGAGCAGGTCAGCTATGTGCTGGGGACCCCCATGCTGCGCGACGGCTTTGACCCCAACACCTGGTACTACCTCTATGAATTCCAGCCGGGCCACGGCGACAAGGAGCGTAAAGAGCTCACCGTCACCTTCGCCAATGACAGGCTGACCACAGTGACGGGTGACTTCCCGCTGCCAGCAGCCTTCAATACCCCGCTCTGATATCTCGCAAAACCGGCCTCGCGCCGGTTTTGTTTTATCCACCCCCCGCGCTATGTATCCTGACCGTTATCCTGCCAGGCAACACTGAGTCATTTCCCCCCATTGCAGCTGCCCGCAAATTGCCTGATGCTGATGAGCAGCCACCATGGCATCAACACCATCGAATGACACAGGGAGAATCCCCATGAGCCGGATCCTGATTGCCGGAGCCAGCGGCCTGATCGGTCGCGAACTGGTGCAGCAACTGCCTGCCGAACATGAACTGACCCTGCTCTGTCGCAAGCCGGGCAAGGAGGCACACCACTGGCTGCCGGTCAATTTTGATGAGCTGGCCAGCGTCACCCTCTCCCGCCCGGTGGATATTGCCTTTTGTGCGCTCGGCACCACCCGCAAGGAGGCGGGCTCTGCCGAGGCGTTTCGCCGGGTCGATCTCGACTATGTGCTCGCCTTTGCCGAACTGGCCCGCCGCCACGGTTGCCAGCGGCTGATCGTGGTCTCGAGCATGGGAGCAAACGCATCGTCTCCGGCTCTCTATCCGCGTACCAAGGGGGAGATGGAGCAGGCCCTGCTGGCCCAATCCTGGCCACGGCTCGCCATCGTGCGCCCCGCCATGTTGCTGGGGGATCGCCAACCGCCGCGCCGCTCGGAGCAGATCTTTCAGGCCATCTATCCGCTGTTTCGGCCGCTGCTGGTGGGCAGGCTCGCCCGTTGGCGCGCCATCGAGGCCCAGCAGGTGGCCCGCGCCATGATCGCCCTCTCGCAACTGCCCGCCGGGTGCGAGATTGTCGAAAATGAGCAACTGCTGACCCTCTGAGCCCGGCCTTTTCCACCGCTTTCGCATACCGTCGTTAAAACAGAAGGGCAAGCCAACCGGCTTGCCCTTCGTTTCTCTGTTGGCGTGATACACCCCAACCACCTCTTGCCACTATTGACTGCCGTCGCTGGTCAGGACGAGCGCCATCAACCACGAATATGGTCGATAAAGGCGTCGATCTGCTCGCGAGTGCAGGCCGGATTCATAAAGACCGCCTTCTCCCCGGCGATGTAGGAGTATTTGCCGCGGGCGTCGTAGTCTGAGTGGGCCACCGCCTCCACCCAGTTGGTGTAGAGCCCCACCTTGCCGCGCCCCTTGAACAGGCTGCGGTGGTAGTCGGTGTTGCGCTGCAAACGGGCCTTGTAGGCGGGATCGCTGGAGCGGGCCAGCTCGAAGGCGAACTCGGCCTCCGGATCGCTCACCCACTCGGGGTTGTAGATCTTGAAGCCGACGCTCGGCCCCTGATTCTCCTGCGCCACCAGCTTGACGTTGCCGAGCTGGCTTAACCGGAAGCGGAAGTAGTTGGCATTTTGCAGGCAGTGGGCCAGCACGGTGCGATACCCCTCGACCCCCATGTAGTTGAGCGCCGCATAGGCACCGAACAGGCCGCTTGCGCCACGGGAGCACTCGATGGTGGATTGCAGGTGGGTCTGGCCCTGAATGTCCCGCTCAAAATAGGAGAAGTTCTCCGGGTCATTCTCCATCGCCTTGAGATCATCCTGCTCCTTGATCATCACCAGACTGGAGGTGTAGGGCACATAGCCCCACTTCTGGAAGTCGACAGTGAACGAATCGGCATATTTGAGCTCGGCAAAGCGCGCCACGTTGCGCTCGATCCCCGCCAGGGTGGCGCTGTTGATGGCGAGCGGGTTGGTGGCAAAGTCGTAATCGAGGAAGAAGATCATCGACCAGCCGATGGCCGCATCGACGTGGATATGGGGCTTGACCGTCACCTCGAACTGCTCGCAGAGGCGATTGCGCAGCTCGAACACGGGTTTCACCTGATCCACCCCGAAGGTGTCGGTGGTGCCCATGGTGAGCATGATGGTGGGTACCACGTGCTTCAGGGCGAAGCAGGCGGTCAGGGTGCGCTCGAGGTGGTCAAGATCGATGTCATTGTTCTCGCCGACCTGAATGCGGATGGTCTTGTTCTCGATATCGACCCCAAGCAGGGAGAGGTTGGTGATATTGGAGTAGTGACCGCCCTGGGAGTTGATAATGCGGTAATCCTGATAGTGGCCGAGCCCCTTGTGCTTGGCCTCCGGCAGGCTTTTGCGAATGCCGAGCAGGTAGCCATAGAGGTTACAGAAGGTGCCCCCCTGGGTGAAGATGCCGGTGGCACGCTCGGGATCATAACCCGCCAGCAGCGCTATCTGGCGCACCACCTTCTTCTCCAGCTCCTCGGCCACCCCGGCATATTCGGAGTAGACCAGATTGGGGTTGGCCAGAATGCCCAGCTGGGCGCCGTAGATGGCGGGATCCGCCGACATGGTGATGACGTTCTCGACGCTGGAGGGGTTCTCCCAATCCTTCGACAGGGCGGCGGCAAACAGCAGCTCGGCCATCGGCTCGCCCGGGGTGCGCATGGTGGCGGGCACCGGCATGGTCTCGCAGAGATCGGCAAGGCGGGCGCGGCCATCTGGCCAGGCGTTCAGACGGGCATCCGGGGCCAGGCCACGGGCCCGAAATTCATTGAGGGTGGCAAAGCCGGGTTCGCGAAAAACCGGCCAGAGATCGGGATTGCGCGAGAAAAAGTTGGCTTTTACGGCTGCAAACCGGTTTGAGAACTCGGGGTGGACGGCGTTGACGCTTTCGTCTTTCAGATAAACTAAGTCACTCATTTTTATACCATTAGTACAGCAAATGTGCGGCCGTTATACCCCTGTGCCAGCGGGGCCGACAGCGACAATATCTAATGGCCTACCCTACTTTTTGTCATGTATCAGCCATGACAAGGGCTGGCAAAAAGGCGCCTTTGGGGCGCCTCTTTGCATTTCGTGATCTCGTTCACATGTTGGCTGACATAGTCCTTACTACCAGACGGCCATCAGCCAGCGTCCCCCTCAACGCAGGGAGGCCAACAGCCACTGGGCAAACTCCATCAGCTCGCTCTGCTGCTGCGGAAAAGCTGCCAGCCAGGGCTGCAGGCGCGCGGCGACCGCCTCCGACCGATAGTCGCAACCCGCCAGCTCGGCCGCCAGCAGATCGAACGGGGCGGGTTCCAGGGTATCGCTGAACAGCTGCGCCCGGGTGATAACCCCCTTCTCCACATCAAAGTGCAGCTCCACGCCGCCCCAGCCAAAGCGCTCCTCCAGCAGATGGCTGAACGCCGGGGCATGGCCATAGTTCCACTCCCAGCTGCGCTGGCGGGCGAAGGGCTCGGCAAAGCCCGGCAGATCCGGCATCTGCGCCGGGGAGATATGCTCGGGTTCGACCCGCGCACCGTAGTGGTGGAAAAACGCCTCGGTAAGCGCCTCGCTCACCTGCTGATGGTCGATCCCCGGCAGCAGTTCGCACAGATTGGCCACCCGGCTGCGCACCGAGCTGATCCCCTTGGCGGCCAGCTTCTTGGGGTCGGGATTGAGGTAGTTGGCGAGGCGACCAAGATCGGCATCCAGCAGCAGGGTGCCGTGGTGGAAACCGCGATCCAGGGTCTCCCGATAGGCTGACCCCGATACCTTGCGCTCCCCGTCCGGGGTGGCCACCAACAGATCGTTGCGACCGGAGGCAAAGGCCTCGATCCCCAACCGCTTGAGCCCGCCCAGCACGATGGCGGTGGAGATGCTCTTGTCATACTCCGGCTTGCCCGCCATGAAGGTGAAGCAGCTGTTGCCAAGGTCGTGGAACACGGCGCCACCACCACTGCTGCGGCGCGCCAGGGTCACGCCATCCTCTTCTATGCGGCGGGTATTGCACTCCTTCCACGGGTTCTGGGCCCGGCCGATCACCACGGTATTGGCGTTGCGCCAGAGGAACAGCACCCGCTGGCCGGGGTCCATCTGGCGGAAGATGCACTCCTCGACAGCCAGATTGAACAGGGGATCGTGAGAGTCGGAGATAAGAAGACGCAAGCGGGACATAACAGGACCTTATCCGGAACAGGGGGCAACATGATAACACTGACGGGGCCACCACTGACCCGTTTCACCTTAACCGGCGCGCAGCAGCATGCATACATTGGCTTCACACCCGACCGTCCCATAAAAGTATCTTTTGATATAACGACACAACTTGACGTGAAACCACGAAAAAAATGCAGTCAAACCACAAAGACAACGATAAAAACGGGAAAAAATGGCTAGAATGCGACCACTTTAATTGGCCATATGGCTCTCTTCTTCGTCACATAACTCGCCAAAAAACAGTATGCGCATATCGAGTGTGATGAATGACACAAAAATGACTTTTAATGTCTCGGACACCCCATTGCAAACGCCTTCACCCCCCTTGCAGGTTACAACGAATTGCTTGAATCTAGCTTAGACACCGCCTCCCGAGAGAACGCTGTATGACGGAGAACACCGACCCCCGCCAGCGCCCCAGCTGTTTCCTGCCGATGCTGGTCAGTATGGTCATCGCCACCCTGATCTCTCCCCCCTTGCGGGCCGAGGAGCAGGTCATCGTGCAACTGCCCTGGCAACATCAATTCCAGTTTGCCGGTTACTACGCGGCCATCGCCAAGGGCTTCTATCAGGATGCCGGTCTGCGGGTCACCCTGCGCGAGGCGAACGACCGGACCGATGTGGTCAGCGAGGTGATCTCGGGAAAGGCCCATTTTGGCATCAGCGGCAGTGACCTGCTGCTGGACCGGGCCGCTGGCCGACCAGTGGTGGTGCTCGCCGCCCTGCTGCAACACTCGCCACTGGTGCTGCTGACGCTGGAGCGGCCCGATATCCGCAACCCGGCGGATCTGGCCAACAAGCGGCTGATGCTGGAGCCTGGCTCCAACGAGCTGTTGACCTATCTGACCCGGCATAACGAGCGCCGTGACTGGGTCACCGTTCCCTATGAGAGAGGACTGCAGGCACTGCTGGCGGGCGAGGTGGATGCCATCAGCGCCTACAGCTCCACCGAACCCTTCTATCTGCAGCAAAAAGGGATCCCCTATCGGGTCTTCAGACCGCGTACCGTCGGCTTCGATTTCTACGGTGACAACCTGTTTACCTCCGAGCGGAAGCTGATCACCCGACAGGATCGGGTATACGCCTTCCAGCAGGCCAGCCTCAAGGGGTGGCGCTATGCGATGGACAACCCCGAAGAGATGATCAACCTGATCATGGATCAGTACCCGAGCGGCGCGGGTCGTGAACAGCTGGCGTTCGAGGCCCGCGAAACCAGAGCGCTGATGCAGCCGGATCTTGTCGAACCGGGTTACATGCAGCAGGAGCGCTGGTTGCAGATCGCCAAAACCTATCTGGAGGCAGGCATGCTCCAGGTGCTGCCCAACCTCGACCACTTTATCTACGACCCGGCGCAAGAGCGGCTGCGCCAGCAGCGCAAGCTGCTCGACAAGAGCGTGGCGGTGGCCATGCTCGTCACCTTTACCCTGATGACTCTGCTCGGCATCTTCTTGCACCTCTATCTGCGGCTGCGTCAGGAGGCGCGGGATCGCCAGCGGCTGACCCGTGAACTGGCCCAGAGCGAACAGCACTACCGCTTCGTGGCGGAGAACAGCGCCGATGTGATCTGGACCATGGATGCCACCAGCTTGCGCTTTCGCTATGTCAGTCCGGCCATCGCCGCCCTGAGCGGCTACGAGGCTCCCGAGCTGTTCGCCATGCCACTCAAGCAACTGCTGCCAGATGCCTCGCGGCAACTGCTGCGCGAGGAGATCTCCGCCACCCTCACCGCCTGGCAACAGGGGGAACACGACCAGACCCGCCGGGTCATCCGCACCCAGTTGCGTCACAAGCATGGCCATCTGGTGGCGACCGAGACCATCACCACGCTCCATGGCAGTGGCGCGGCCCAACCCGAGGCGATCCTGGGCGTCACAAGGGATATCACCGAGCGGGCGGCGCGGGAGGCCATGATGCACCGCCTCGCCTTTTACGACCCCCTCACCGGCCTGCCCAATCGCCGCCTGCTGCAACAACGGCTCAAGGAGCTGCTGGAGCAGGAGGCGCCCCGTCCGCTGGCGCTGATGTTTATCGATCTCGATCACTTCAAGCCGATCAACGACACCTTCGGCCATGAGACCGGGGATATCCTGCTCAATCTGGTGGCCGAACGAATGCGTCACTGTGTGCGGGAGCAGGATCTGGTGGCGCGGCTGGGGGGCGATGAGTTCGTCATCTTGCTGCCCGATACCGGCGATGAAGTGCTGGCGGTGGCCGACAAGCTGCACCGCCAGTTGCGCGATCCGTTCCAGCTGGAGGGGCAGGAGCTGCTTATCTCCAGCAGTATCGGGCTGGCGCTCTATCCGGAGCACGGAGAGGATGCCAAGACCCTGATGCACCAGGCCGATCAGGCGATGTATCAGGCGAAGCATCGCGGCCGTGGCCGGGTCTGCCTCTTTAGCGCAGGGCTTGATCCGGAGCAGGGAGCCCTGCTGTGGCAGCCCGGCCACGAGTGCGGTCACCCGCGCATCGATGCCGAACATCGCCAGCTGTTCGTGCTGACCAACCGGCTGCTTGAACGGGTCAAGGATCAACACGAACACCCGGCCCCGTTTCTGGAGAGTCTGGAGAGCCTGTTCGAGATGGCCCGTCACCACTTCGCCTTTGAAGAGCAGATGCTGGCGGAGATCGACTATCGGGAGCTCGCCAGCCACCGTCAGGATCACCAACGCCTGCTCAACAAGGCAGGTCAGCTGCTGCACGCCGCCAAAGCGGGGACGCTGGGCAACGACGAGCTGCTCAACTTCATCATTCAGGAGCTGGTGGTCGGCCACATGAGTCAGGCGGATCGCCGCTACTTCCCCCTGTTCAGATCTGAGCGCAACCTGCCGGTCGCGGAGGTGGTCGCCTAGTTCCCCCCTGTTCAGATCCGAGCGCAGCGTGCCGATCGCAGAAGGGATCGCCTAGTCCCCCCTGTTCAGGTCCGAGCGCAGCGTGTCGATCGCAGAAGGGATCGCCTAGTCACCCCGCAGGGCAACCACGGGGTCGAGACGCACTGCCCGCAGCGCGGGGGCGACCCCGGCCAGCAGGCCGACCAGCGCGCTGCAACCGAGCGCCAGCAGCAGATAGAGAGGATGGAGGGTGAGCGGCAAGCCGGCCGCCAGCAGGGCAAGCAGCAGCTTGAGCCCGCCGAGCAGGGCCAGCCCCATAGCCCCGCCCAGCAGCGCCAGCACCACGGCTTCGAGCAGAAACAGCAGCAGAATACGGCGCCGCGGGCAACCCAGCGCCATCAGCAAGCCCACCTCGGGGATCCGCTCCTGCTGGGCGATGCTCATGATGCTGAAGATGCCGACCGCCCCGATCAGCAGCGAGATAATGCCAAGCCCGCCAACCGCCAGTTTGATGATGGAGAGGATCTTGTCGAGGCTGGTCAGCATGTCCTGCTGGGAGGTGAGGGTAAAATCCTCGGCGCCGTGGCGGGCGATCAGCACCCGCCGGATCTGGGCCGAGATGTCGGCCTCCGTCTGCCCGGCGCGATAGATGACATCGATCTCCTGCAGCCCCTCCTTGTTGAACAGCGCCTGGGCGTGGGCGGCGGGCAGATAGATCATGTCGTCCAGATCAAAACCGAGAAATTGCCCCTTGGGGGCCAGCACCCCGGCCACCCGAAAGCGGCGATCACCGGCGCGTAGCAGACTACCCGGCGCATCCCCACCGGGGAACAACTCCGCTGCCACCTTGGAGCCCAGCACCGCATAGGCGCGGGGCATGGCACTGTCATCGGCGGGCAGAAAGCGCCCCTGCACCAGGGTGAGGCGCCAGCCGGAGAGCGCCGCCGGGCCGGTGCCCAGAATGGCGGTGCTGCGGGTCAGCCCGCGGCTGCGCACCTCCCCCTGCCCCTGCACCACCGGCAGTGCCGCCTCGATACCTGGCAATCTGGCGAGGGCATCGGCATCCTCCAGCAGCAGGGGACGGCTGCTGGAGAGAATACCGGGCGGGCCGCCTGCGGTTTCGGTCTTGCCCGGCGTCACGGCGATCAAGCGGGTGCCAAATTGGGAGAAGCTGTCGAGCAGATAGAGCCTGAGCCCCTCGCCGATGCCGGTGAGCAGGGTCACCGAGGCGATCCCGATGGCGATACCCAGCGCCGACAGCAGGCTGCGACTGCGCCCCGCCAGCAAGGCGCGCCAGAGCCAGAACAGCAGATCAGCGGCGCGCATCAGCCCCCACTCCATTGCCCGCTGCGCAGGCTACTGACCGGATCTTGCCGTGCCGCCCGGGAGGCGGGCAGCCAGCTAAAAAAGAGCCCGGTCAGCAGGGCCGCCGGTATGGTGCAGAGGGTCGCGAGCAGAGGGACTGCCGCCGGAAAAGCGGGCCACACCAGCCCGGCGAGGGCCACCAGGGCATAGCCCAGGGCTGTGCCAAACAGCGCGCCACCGCCGCTCAGCAGCAGCGCCTCCCATAAAAACAGCTGGCGGATCTGGCGACTGTCGGCCCCCAGCGCCTTGAGCAGACCGATCTCGCCGGTGCGCTGGCGGGTGCTGATCAGCGCCAGATTCATCATCATGATGCCGGAGACCAGCAGGCTGATGGCGCCGATACCGGCAACCGCCAGGGTGAGAGTCGAGAGAATGGTGGAGAAGGTGGCCAGCATGGCGTCACGGCGCACCACGGTCACATCGAGCACCCCGTGGCGCGCCTGCATCAGCTGCTCCAGTCGCTTGACCAGCGGCGGCACGGCCTGCCCCGCCAGCGGCTGGATCAGCAGCCGAAACAGCCCCTCGGTATTGAACAGCCGCATGGCGCTGCCGACCGGGATCAGCGCGGCTTCCGCCATATCCATCCCCAGATTGCTGCTCTGGCTGGTGAAGACCCCCACCACCCGAAAACGGCGATTGTCAAAACGCAGCCACTGGCCGACCGGGTCGGCCTGACCGAACAGCTCCCGGGCCACCTTGGCCCCGAGCAGGACGGCCGGTCGATCCTCTGCGGCATCCCCCGGCAACCAGCGGCCGGAGAGCAGCTCCAGCCCGTGGGTATCGCGCAGCCCGTTGCTGCTGCCAAGCAGCATGGTCTGGCGCAGCCGCGCCCCCTGTTTGGCCTCGGCAAAGCCCATCACCAGCGGTACCAGCCGCACGTTTGGCTGGTGCTGGCCAAGATAGTGCATGTCATCGAGAGTGATCTGCCGCAGGCTGTTGCCGGTGACCGGCGGCAGCCCGCCGGTGGTCTCCTTGCGGCCCGGGAACATCACCAGCAGATCCTTGCCAAGGGAGCTGAACTGGTCGGCCACATAGCGCCTCGCCCCTTCCCCCAGCGCGGTGAGCAGCAGCACCGAAGTGACGCTCAGACTCACCGCCAGGATCAGCACCAGTGCCCGTGAGCGCTGGCGCAGCAGGGCCACGGCGGCAAAGCGGATCACATCGGGCCGCCGCATTCAGCCTCCGTCACTATGAGTGCTATCAATGCTATCGGTGCTGATACGGCCATCGTTCATCAGTATCCGCCTGCCCGCTCGTTCACCGAGGCGCGGATCGTGGGTCACCACCACCAGCGTGATCCCTTGCTCCCGGTTGAGCCCCTCCAGCAGGGTAATCACCTCCTCCCCGGAGCGGGAGTCGAGATTGCCGGTGGGCTCGTCAGCCAGGATCAGCCGCGGCGCCATTGCCATGGCACGGGCGATGGCTACCCGCTGACGCTGACCGCCGGAGAGTTCGGCAGGGCGGTGTCCGGCCCGGTTCTCCAGCCCCAACTCCCCCAGCAACTGCTGGCTGCGGCGATGGCGCTCGGCGGGAGCAATCCCGCACAGCATCAGCGGCAGCTCGACGTTTTCACGGGCGGTGAGGCGGGAGATCAAGTGAAACGACTGGAACACGAAACCGATACGATGGCCGCGCAGCTGGGCCAGCGCCGGCTCTGACAGGGTGGCGGTATCCTCCCCTCCCAGCCAGTAGCGCCCCTCGTCGGGCCGATCCAGCAACCCCAGCACATTGAGCAGGGTCGACTTGCCGGATCCCGAGGGGCCCATCACCGCCAGATACTCCCCCTCGGCAACCCGCAGAGAGACGCGATCGAGGGCAGCCACCTCGCTGCCACCCAGAGTAAAGCGACGACTGACGGCATCGAGGCGAATGAGATTACTCATCCGGCTGCTCCGTGGCGGCGCTGAAAGGGCCCTCCCCGACAATCTGTCCGGGCTGGGCCGCCAGCCGATCACCGGCAGCGAGCCCCTCGGCCACCTCAATCCAGTTCCAGTTCTCCACGCCCCAGCGGGGCACCACCCGCACCAGCTTATCCCCTTCCAGCCGCAGCACGCTGCCATCGTCGGCCCGGCTGCTGGCCGCCACCCGTAGCACATCGCTGGCGCGGGTCACTTCGACCTCAAGGTCGGCGCTGTAGCCAATAAGCAGGGGGACATCGGTGGGCAGGGCAGTGAGTGCAGCCTCCACTTCCACGGTACGAGCCTGCTTCTCCAGCTCCTTCACATAGGGGGCGATGCGGGTCACGGTGGCGGCAAAATCGCGCCCGGGCATGGCGTCGAGCAGCACCCGAGCCTGCTGGCCCACCTTGAGGCGGGCGGCATCCACCTCATCGATGGGGGCTGAGACATACAGACAGCGATCGTCGATAAGATCGATAACCGGAGGCATGGCGACCCCAGGTGGTGAGGGGGTCATGTACTCGCCCAGCTTGCTGTTGACCTCCGCCACCACACCGGCAAACGGCGCCAGCAGGCGGCGCTCGCTCAGGCGGGCCTCCACCTGGGCGACCTGCGCCTCGTCGACCCGCTCCTGCTGACGGGATGCGCGGCAGATATAGCGGCGGGTATCGGCCAGATTCTGGGCCTGCTCCGCAAGCGTGCGGGAGGTGAGGTTTTTGGCCAGCAAGGTGGCCAGCCGGTTGGCCTCCCGCTCGTAGTAGGCCGCCTCGCTACAACGCTCCTCGCGCTGGGTCTTGCCAAGGGCCTGCTGGGCACGGGCACGGGCGAGATCGGCACGGATATCATCACTCCAGAGGGTCAGCAGCAAATCCCCCTGTTTCACCCGCTCCCCGGCCTTGACGGCGATCTGCTCCACCACGCCGCCACCGGGCAGACTGAGCCCGGCCCGCTGACACGACTTGATGGTGCCAGCCCGGGTGTTGACCACGGTGACCAGCACATCCCCCCGCCCCACTTCAACCAGCTTGACCGGCGTCGGCAGCGGTCGCCACCACCATGCCACAGCAGCCACCGCTACCACGGCGCCACTTCCCCACCACAACCAACCTCTCTTCATCGCGCATCCTTTCGCTAGTGACTCCCGTCATGAGCGTCGGGAGAGCAGGGCATAATAGAGCAAGGGTATCACCACCAGGGTGAGCAACGTGGAGACCAGGATCCCGAAAATCAGGCTGATGGCCAGTCCGTTGAAGATGGGATCATCGAGGATAAACAGGGCCCCGATCATCGCTGCCAGCGCCGTCAGCATGATGGGTTTGGCCCGCACCTGCGCCGCTTCGATCACCGCCTGCTCGAACGCCACCCCGGCGCTGTGCTGCTGCTCGATAAAGTCCACCAGCAGGATGCTGTTGCGTACGATGATCCCGGCCAGGGCGATCATCCCGATCATCGAGGTGGCGGTGAACTGGGCCCCCAGCAGGGCGTGGCCCGGCATCACCCCGATGAGGGTGAGCGGAATGGGCGCCATGATGATGAGCGGCACCAGATAGGAGCGGAACTGGGCCACCACCAGCAGATAGATGAGGATCATCCCCACCCCGTAGGCTAGCCCCATGTCGCGGAAGGTCTCGTAAGTGATCTTCCACTCCCCGTCCCACAACAGCGCCACCTCTCCCAACTTGTCGGGCTGCTGTACGTAATATTGGGGCAGGTCGATATCGGCACCGGCGGCAAACATGCCGTAGAGCGGGCTGTCGGTATGGCCGCCCATGTCGGCCACTACCATCACCATGGGCTGCATGTTCTTGTGCATGATATAGCTGGGGGCCACCTCATCACGGCGACTCACCAGCTCGGAGACCCGCACCAGCTGGCCGCTCTGGCTGCGCACCTTGAGGGCCAGTACGCCCGCCAGATCCCGTTTGTCACCGGGTGCCAGCTCGATGCGCACTGGCACCGGATACTTGGCGCCGTGCCCCTGCAGCCAACTGGCATCCTGATAACCCACCCCGCCATTGAGGGTGCTCACCAGGTCCCCGAGATCGACTCCGAGCAGGGCCGCCTTGCTACGATCCACCACCAGCCGCCACTTGGGCTGCGGGTCGGTCAGATAGATGTCGACATCCACCAGATCCGCCGTGGCCACAAAACGGGCCTGAACGGCGCGAGCAGCCGCTTCGCGGGCGGCCTGAGTCGGGCCATACACCTCGGCGACGATGGGTGACCAGACCGGCGGGCCGGGGGGCACTTCCACCACTTTGAGGTTGCCCCCTGCCACACTGGCGATGGCCTGCAGCGGTGCCCGGACCGACTGGGCAATCTGGTGGCTGCTGCGATGGCGCTCATGCTTGTCTACCAGATTGACCTGAATATCCCCCACGTTGGCACCGCTGCGAATGAAGTAGTGACGCACCAGCCCGTTGAAGTTGATGGGGGCGGCGGTGCCGGCGTAGATCTGGTAATCCTTCACCTCAGGCACCTTGGCAAGCTCCCGCCCGACCGCCAGCAGGGTGCGCTCGGTCTGCTCCAGCGTCGCCCCCTCCGGCATGTCGAGCACCAGCTGGAATTCCGACTTGTTGTCAAAGGGAAGCATCTTGAGCACTACCCACTGCACCATGGGCATGGCGGTGGCCGCCCCGACCAGCAGCAACACCGCCAGCCAGAGCTTGCGTCTGGCACGTTTGGCGCCATCACCGATCAGGAAAGGGGTCATCAGCCGCTGGAAGACGCCAGCCTTGGCCTCACCGTGGGCGACATGTCCCTCGCTCTTGAGCAGGTGGCTCGCCAGCCAGGGTGAGAAGATAAAGGCCACCAGCAGGGAGATGAGCATCCCCATGCTGGCATTGATGGGGATGGGGCTCATGTAGGGGCCCATCAGCCCGCTGACAAAGGCCATCGGCAGCAGGGCCGCGATGACGGTCAGGGTCGCCAGTATGGTCGGCCCCCCCACCTCGTCCACCGCCCCCGGAATAAGATCCTTGAGCGCCCCCTTGCCCAGGCCACGATGGCGGTGGATGTTCTCCACCACCACGATGGCGTCATCCACCAGAATGCCGATGGAGAAGATCAGTGCAAACAGCGACACCCGGTTGAGGGTAAAGCCCCAGGCCCAGCTGGCAAACAGGGTCAGCGCCAGGGTGATGACGATGGCAACTCCTACCACCAGCGCCTCGCGCCAGCCCATGCTCACCAGTACCAGCAGCACCACCGCTGTGGTGGCAAAAATCAGCTTGCCGATCAGGGTGTTGGATTTGGTCTCGGCGGTGATGCCGTAGTCCCGGGTCACCGTTACCTCGACCCCGGCAGGGATAAGCCGATTTTTGAGACTCTCGACCCGCGCCTCAACCCGCTTGGCCACCTCGACCGCGTTCTGGCCCGGCTGCTTGCCGATGGCCAGCGTCACCGCCGGATAACTGGCCTGCCCCTGCCCCATCCAGCTGCGTTTGGTCGGAGTCTCCTGACCCAGAGAGACACTGGCCACATCCCCCAGATAGACCGGCTTGCCGTCGTGCAGCCCCACTACCAGCTCGCGGGCCTCCTGCTCGCTTTGCAGGAACTGCCCCACCTGCACCTTGATCTCCCGGTTATCTTGCTCGATAGCCTGTGTCGGGCCTACCTGATTGGCGGCGGCAAGTCGCTGACTCAGCTCACCCCAGCTGATGCCGTGGGCGCTGAGTGCCGCCGGATCCGGCATCACCCGCAGCACGGCGCTCTGGCTGCCCAGCGTGTAAATATCGCGGGTACCGGGCAGTCGCTTGAGTTCGGTCTCCAGCTCATGGGCGACCCGGGTCAGCTCGGGGGCCCCCAGTTGCTTGCTCCCCTCTTTGTTCCACTCTTTGCTCCATAAGGTGAGACTGACGATGGGGACATCATCGATCCCCCGGGGTTTCACCAGCGGCTGACCGACTCCGATCCCCTGTGGCAACCAGTCGCGGTTGGAGTCAAGCTGGTTGTTGAGATCGACAATGGCCTGCTCGCGGCTCACCCCCACCTTGAACACCACCACCAGCAGGGCACCATCGGGTTGGGAAAAAGAGTAGAGGGTATCAATTCCCTTTATCTGGGAGACCACCTGCTCGGCAGGGGTGGTAACGAGGGATTCCACCTCTGCCGGCGTGGCTCCCGGGAAGGGGATATAGACATCGGCGAAGGTGACATCGATCTGCGGCTCCTCCTCCTTGGGGGTCACCAATACCGCAAACAGGCCGAGCAAGAGCCCCACCAGCGCCAGCAGCGGGGTGATGGCCGAGCCCTGAAACAGCGCAGCCAGCCGACCGGCAGGCCCCAGCCTCTCCTTGTTGCCGTTCAGCTCGCTACTCATGGGCCAGCTCCTGCTGCCGCGCCCAGGCATCGGGGGCCAGCTTGTCACCGGCTTGCAGCCCGGCCAGGATCTCGCACTGCCCTTCAAAGCAGTGGCCGACCCGCACCGGCGTCAGGGCCCAGCCAGCAGGTTGCTGCAGATAGACGCCGTTGAACTCCCCTTGCCGCAGCAGGGCGCGATCCGGCACCTGCAACACCTGACGCTCACCCTGTTTGAGCTGCACCTTGAGCCACATGCCGGGCAGCACCCCGGCGGTTTGCGGCGGCAGGTCGAGGCGCAACCTGAAGGCGTGGCTCTGGCTGTCGGCATAGTTGAAGCGGGTCAGTTTGACCGGGGTGACAGGCTTGCCATCAGGCAACAGCACCTGCACATCCGCAGGCTCACGAGCCAGCGTCAGGGCGGATTGGGGCAGCTCCACCTCCACCCGCAAGGTGTCGAGGGAGAAGCCGGAGAGCAGCGGGGTACCGGGGGCGACCGTCTCTCCCAGCTCCACCAGCCGCTTGGTCACCACCCCGGCGTAGGGGGCCAGAATGCGGGTATAGCCGTAAGCCTCGCGGGCCTGAGTGAGGGCCGCATCGGCCGCATTGACCTCGGCGCGAGCCGCACGATCGGAGGCCTCGGCATTATCAAGTTGGGCGCGGGTGATCACCCCCTTGGCAATCAGCGCCTGAAAGCGGGCGAGCTGGCGCTCGGCTTCCACCTGCTGGGCCTGCGCCCGGGCCAGCCGCGCCTCGGCCCCCGTGACGGCGGCAAACTGCTCCTTGCCGCTGATCTCCAGCAGCGGCTGCCCCGCCTGCACCTGATCGTTCACATCCACCAGCATGCGGGAGACCCGGCCGCTGGTCTGGGCCGCCACCGTCCCCTGATTGATGGCAGTGACGGTGCCATCCAGCGTCAGCCAGTCGGTCACCGGCTGTGGCGCCACTGTCAGCAAGGACTCTGTCTGCGGGGGCTCTGTCAGTGGGGCAATAGGCTCCCCGTCTGCTGCTAGGGCCCGGCTGGATGTCATGGCCTGCGATGTCATCACCAGCAAAGTGATCCCCAGCAACCGGATCTTTTCCATCATTACTCTCCTTCCCTGGCATCATCAGTCACTGCACGGGATCAGTCGGTATTGGACTGGCGCACCTTACCCTTTCCCCGAGCTGGCGCCTTGGTCAGCACCCTGGCCAGCCCTCTATCAAACAGCAAGATCCCGGCCACCATGGCCGCTATAAACAACAGTATCATGGGCTGTCCGCTGGAAATGAGACTCAGAGCAGGCCCCGGACAGATGCCCACCAACCCCCAGCCGATGCCAAACAGCGCGGCCCCGCCGATCAGGCGGCGATCCAGCCGAGGGGCCGGTACGGCGACGATGGGCTCACCCAACAAGCTCTGGCGGCGGGGTTTCACCAGCAGAAAATAACCCGGCATAAAGACCAGCAAAGCCCCCCCCATCACGAAGGCGAGGCTGGGATCCCAAGCCCCGGCCAGATCGAGAAAACCGGTGACCCGGGCGGGATCCACCATGCCGGAGATGGCCATCCCCAGCCCGAACAGCAGGCCCGCAAACAAACTTGTCAGCAACTTCATGGCGATCAGCCCCTTACAGCAGATGATGAGTGACAAAGACGGTGATAAAGCCAACCGCCATAAAGGTCAGGGTGGCGACAATGGAGCGCAGGGAGAGCCGCCCCATGCCACAGATGCCGTGGCCGCTGGTGCAGCCATTGCCAAGACGGGTACCGATGCCGACCAGCAGACCGGCCAGCAACACCAGCGGCCAGCCGGGCAGACTGGTGAATGCAGGCATGCTGGCCCAACCCAGTGTCAGCGCCAGCCAGGCACCCGCCCCCAGTCCCAGCAAAAACAGCACCCGCCACGGCGCACGGTGTTGCAGCGCACCGGCCAGAATGCCGCTGATCCCGGCAACCCGGCCGTTGAACAACATCAGGATCAGAGCCGACAGCCCTGCCAGCATGCCGCCGCCCAAAGAGAGCAGCCATTGGCTTTCCATCATCAAGATTCCTTATTTTCTGAGTGACAAAAATGGGTTTGCAGCGCCCCCAACACATCGGCGGCCGCCTCGCTCACTAGCGAGTAGTAGATCTGCTGGGAGACCTTACGCGAACGGATCAGGCCGTAGCGCTTCAATACCGAAAGTTGCTGGGAGAAGGCCGACTGCCCGAGTTGGCTGTGGGCCAGCAGCTCCCCGACCCCCTTCTCCCCCTCCACCAGTTGGCAGAGCACCATCAGGCGTTCAGGATGAGCCAACGCCTTGAGCAGGGAGGCGGCGGCTGTCGCATGTCTGTTCATCTCGTCGAATTGGCTCATAAGCGTAAATTAGCAATTGCTGATATTTGTTCTATTGTATAAAACAACACTAAATTAGCAATATCTAAAGTAGATAGGGAGAAAGACCATGACAGTAGATAACGGCGTCAGAATCGTCGCGGGTTGCATGTTGCTGCTCTCGCTGATCCTTACCACCTGGGTTCATCCGGGCTTTGTCTGGTTAAGCGCCTTTGTCGGGGTCAACCTGATCCAGAGCGCCTTCACCGGTTTCTGCCCGGCCGCGATGATCCTCAAACGGCTGGGGTTGAAATAGGGTCACGGGTGACGGTGGGGAGAGCAGAAGATGGAACGAGGGCGGTGATGATGCTCACCGCTCTTTCATCGTCCTTGTAGTAGCCAGCCGACCCCGATTATTGACAAACTTGTATCTAAATGTTGCTGAAAGGGAGTTGAGGCTTTACCTCACCGCTCTGGATGAGTACCATTTCGCCGTTCTTAACACAGCGGAGACCATCAGTGGGCAACTCATCAAGTGACAGATGTCTGCCGACCCTTATCGTCGGCACCCCGGTCGCGAGCTAGCCGCAGATTTCCTCTGCCGCAACTCGCAACCCTGCGAGAAGCGGAAATCCACTCCCCTCTTCTCCCTTTTTACACTTGACGTCTGGCAACCAGTGGCCAACCGCCATGGTCGCCATGCCTGCATAGTTTCTGCTTCCCACAAGGAGGCTGCTATGCGTTTTATCTCAATCAAACCGGCTGCGGATCGCGCGGTCGCAACAGGTTCTGTTGCAACCCGGGCTCACCCCCTGCTGAGCAAGCTCGGCCGTGGCATGTTGCCACGCTGGCTGGGCGGCAAACAGCGTCAGCACCACTACCGGCTGCAGATCCGCTGCGAGGATCGCGCCGATATGGAGCAGGTGCTGGATCTGGTGAACCACACCCTGCAACCGGCGGGGCTGCAACCGATGCAATCGATGAAGCCGGGTCGCGGCGGCGGGCGTGAGCTGGTGCTCAACCTGCAGTGCACCCCGCCCCAGCGACGCTATCTGGTGCAGTTTGTTCATCAGGTCGGAGTAGCACATCCGGTGCGCTGGCAACTGCGCCCACGCATCGACTGCGATCCCGAACTCAACTGACCGCACACCTGCGTTAACCACAGTGAAAGGGGCCAGCCACGCTGGCCCCCTTGTCGTGAGCAACAGCTTGCTCTGCGGCTGATCGGATAGCCGATACGCCGTTCATGCTCGCACCCATGTTCGAACCTATGTTCGCGCCCATGCTCGGCTCGCCCCTAGGTGCCCGAGAGTCGGTGCGCTGTGTTGTGTTTCTACTGGCCATCCGCGCAATCATCCCCTGATCCATCCGCCTCCCGGCGTTTCATCATGGATTGCGCCAAGCCAGCACTTATCAGAAGGAGTACGCCATGAAGATGTGGCAACAAATTGACATGATCTCCCTGCTCGACACTCTGGCCAGCCTGCTGCTCGCCTTTGTGCTTGGCAGTCTGGTCGGGCTGGAGCGCCAATACCGCCAACGTACCGCGGGCCTTCGCACCAACGTGCTGGTCGCCGTGGGGGCCGCCCTGTTCGTCAGTCTGGCCCAGCGCATCTATGACCTGCACGGCGGCAACTACAACGTGGTCCATGTGGTGGCCTATATCGTCTCCGGCATCGGCTTTCTCGGCGGCGGTAGGCGCCGCCTGTGGTGCTGGACTCGCCATGGAGGCAATTCTGGGGGCCCTGTTCGTGCTGGCCGCCAACACCCTGCTGCGGCCATTGGTCAATCAGATCAACCGCCGCCCGGTGGACAATACCGACACCGAAGTGACCTACAAGGTGACGGCGCTGACCCAGCGTGAACATCAAAAAGAGGTGCTGCACTGGCTGGAAGAGATGCTGGAGCAGGCCAACTACCCCCTGAGCGAGCTCGACATCGAGCCGTTTGGCGCGGGGGATCTGGAGATCTCGGCGGTGCTGCTCGCCACCTCCATCGATGGCGACGAGCTGGATGCCCTGATGCAAAAGCTGGCCATCCACCCCCATATCAAGCAAGTGTTCTGGCGCGCCAGCACCACGGATTGAGCTCTCGGTCAGAGGAATGGTCCCATCCACCAACAGCAAAAAGCCCCGCCAGCCATGGCGGGGCTTTTTCATATGGGATGGGCGAAGCGGCGTGGCTAGCGGCGACTGCGCCAGCGCACCCTGGGGGTGATCACCTGGGCGGTTTGCGCCGGGGGATTGCCCGCGATCAGTTGCTGCATCAGCTCGAAGGCGGCGCGGGCCAGCGCCGGGCAATCCTGCGCCACTGAGTCGATGCGCATCGGAATGCAGTCGAGCAGGTCGTGATCATCGAAGGTGCACAGGCGCATGCCCGTCTCCATCAGCCCCGCCTCGTTGAGGTAGCGCAGTACCCCTTCCAGCAAAGTAAAGGAGGCGGTAAAGAGCCCCTTAGGGGGCGCCCCCAGCTCGGCCACCAGCTCGGCCATCAGCTGATAACCGGAGCTCGGCTGATAGTCGCGATGGCGCACCCGGGCTGCATCGGCTTCGAAACCGGCGCGATGGAGCCCCAGCTCATAGCCCGCCAACCGGTGACGGCTGGGGGAGAGATCCAGCAAACCGCCGAAGTAGTAGATCTCCTCGCCGCACTCGCTGGTCATGTCCCGCACCAGCTCGGCGGTGGCCTTGCAGGCATCGGAGATCACCATGGGCAGGCGCGACTCGCCGATGTGGCGGTCGAGCTGCACCACCGGCAGGCGATCGTGAATGCGGGCATAGATGTCATCGCTGTGACCGCTGGAGGCGACAATCAGCCCATCCACCTGACGGCTGATGAGGTTGTCCACCACCCGCTGCTCGAGGGCGGGATCATCCTCGGAGCAGGCGATCAGCAGCTGGATGCCCGCCTCCCGGCAGTGGGCCTCGAGGGCGCGGGCAATGCGGGCAAAACCGAAGTTGGTGAGGTCGGGGATCACCAGCCCCCAGGTGTAGCTGCGGGTCTCGCGCAGGGAGCGGGCATGAAAGCTCGGCAGGTAGTGACACTCATCCGCCACCGCCTGAATGCGCTTGCGGGTATCGTCGGCGATCCGGTACTCCGCACTCTTCCCGTTGAGCACCAGACTGGCGGTCGCCTTGGACACCCCCGCCAGTTCGGCGATCTGGGCAATCGTGATCCGTTTCTTCTTCTCCACCTGGCCTCCCGGCTGACTAGAACCGGGCTATTGTACTAGGCACGCCGACAGCGGCCAGTGATTGAGGCAAATTTTGCAGCCATCAGCGCCGTTACCTGATGAAAGTTGCGGCATTTCTCCGGGGAAGTAGCGCGCCGACAGGCTGTGGCGCCCCTCATCGATGAAACACTCCAGACTGGAGCGATCACACAGCACGGTGATCCGCCCGCCAGCCCAGGGGCTGCTGCGGGTCTCCCACGCTCCACTCTGCCAGTTCTGGCGCCGCAAGGTGATGCGCCCCGGCTGCCATACCAGTTCGGCCACGGCACCGAACCAGAGGCTCCCCTCGCCGCACAGATCCAGATCGAGCCAGGCCGCGTCGATGGCCAGCCCCGGAAACTCGTCGAGCGTCCCTTCGAAGCGGGTCTGCTCTCCCTTCAATGCCGCGAGCTCCGCCACCGGTCGCTGGCAGAGCCACTCATCCTGCCAGAACAGCTCCCGCGGGCAGCTCATCTGGTGGATCCAGCCGTAAGCGACCGTAGGCTGGCTCATCTCGTTCTCTTCCGGCAGACCCAGCCAGCCAAACAGGAGGCGGCGCCCCTGACTGTCTCGGGTGGTTTGCGGTGCATAGAACTCGAAGCCCCGATCCAGCTCGTGGAAAGCCCCGTGATCGAAGCGCTCGCCATCGAAGTCCCCCGCCAACCAGCCGCACTGATAGAGGTTGCGATAATCCTCGCCCGCCGGGGCAATCCCCTGCGGGCAGCTGATCAGCACATGGCGATCCCCCAGCGGGAAGAGATCCGGACACTCCCACATATAGCCAAACTCCCCCAGACCGCCGCGCCCGCTACCGGCAATGGGGCCCACCAGCTGCCAACTTTGCAGTGTGTCGCCGCGATAGAGCAGCACTTCGCCCTTGTCATCCAGGGTGCGCGCTCCCAACACCATCAGCCACTGCTGGCCGTCGTGCCACACCTTGGGGTCCCGCACATGGCCGCTGTAGCATTGCGGCAGATCCAGCACAGGGCCCAGCTTCTCGAAACCGCCCTCACCATCGGCGCGGGCCAGACACTGATAGGCGGTGCGGCTGCCATCCGGGTATTTGACGTTGCCGGTGTAGATGAGGGTCAAACGCCCCTGCTCGTCGCTCACCGCCGAACCCGAATAGCAGCCGTGGCTCTCATAGGCCTCGGTGGGCAACAGTGCCACCGGCTCGTGCTGCCAGTGCAGCAGATCGGTGGAGGTAACATGGCCCCAGCCCTTGTTGCGGTGCTCGCAGCCCAGCGGATTCCACTGGTAGAAGAGGTGGTAGCGCCCGTCGTGCTCGATAAAACCGTTGGGATCGTTGAGCAGCCCCACCGGGGCTGCCAGATGCCAGCGGGGCCGATGGGGATCGGCCGCCGCCTTGAGCTGTCCGGCCAGCAACGACCGGACAATCTGGTTGAGAAGATCGCTTTCCTTCATCACTCCACCTTGTATTTGAGCAAGGTGGAGGCGGCGAAGGCGGTGCCAAAGGCGATCACCAGCCCGATGATGTAGTGGATGAGGCTCATGGGCTGAACGATGGCCATGCCGGGAATACCGGTCAGCCCCACCGCCGTCATCCCCACCTTGGCTGCCACCACGTAGGCGCCACCGCAGGCTCCGCCAAACAGACCGGCCAGGAAGGGTTTGATGTAGCGCAGGTTGACGCCAAAGATCGCCGCTTCCGTGATACCCAGCAGACAGGACATGGCCGCCGGCACGGTAATCGCCTTGATCTTCACATCACGGGTCTTGAAGTAGACCGCGAGGCAAGCCCCGCCCTGTGCCACGTTGGCCATGGCCCAGATCGGCAGCAGGAAGTTGACGCCAATTTGCGGATTGGCCAACAGCCCCGCCTCGATGGCATGGAAGCTGTGATGAATGCCGGTGATGACGATCAGCGAATAGGTGCCACCAAATACCAGCCCCGCCAACCAGCCCGCCTGCTCATAGAGGGCGCTCAGACCGAACGAGATGCCATCCCCCAGCACCCGACCCGCCGGGCCGATAAAGAGCAGCGCCACGAAACCGGTGATGATGACGGTCAGGAACGGCGTGAGGATCAGATCCAGCGCATCCGGAATGCGCTTGCGCAGCTGTTTCTCCAGATGGGACATGAACCATACTGCCAGCAGCACCGGGAAGACGGTGCCCTGATAGCCGATCATCGCCACATCAAGCCCGAAAAAGTCCATGGTCTTGAAACCACCGGCCACGCCCCAGGCGTTGGTCAACGCCGGGTGGGTGAGGATACCGCCAAGGGTCGCCCCGAGATACGGATTGCCGCCAAACTCCCGCGCCGCCGTAAAGCCGATGAGGATCGGCAGTATGATAAAGGCCGCCGAACTGAACATATCGAGCATCACAAACAGGGCGCTGTCGGCATTGACCCAACCGTAGGTGCGCACCATGCCGAGCAGCCCCATCAGCAGACCTGAGGCGACGATGGCCGGAATGATCGGCACGAAGATGTTGGAGAGGGTTCGCGCCAGCCGCTGGGCCACGTTGAGCTTGGCCGCCGCCATGTCGGTCAGCTCCGCCTTGCTGGCGGTGCCGGTACCGGTCAACGCCACAAACTCCGCATAGACCTTGTTGACCAGACCGGTGCCGAAGATCACCTGGATTTGGCCCGCGTTGCTAAAGCACCCCTTGACCCCCTCCAGCTTGTCGATGGCGGCCTTGTTTACCTTGCTGTCATCGGCCAGCACCAACCGCAGCCGGGTGGCGCAGTGGGCAGCGCTGACGATATTCTCCTTGCCCCCGAGCAGGGGCACCAGATCCTTGGCTATCGCACTGATATTCATATTCTTCCTCTTATGACCCGCCACGCTGGCGGGCCCTTGTCACATGAGAGTAGGGGCTGTCGAGCCGGGCTTCTAGCCTCAGCTCAACAGCCGCTTGTGCCTGATCGCAAAAAGGCATCCAGTTCGGAGCGGGTCGGCAGCGCCGTCATCGCCCCCTTGGCGGTGGTGGCGAGCGCCCCGCAGCCGTGAGCCTGAGCCAGAATGGCGGGCAACTCGGCCAGCGTCGGCAGCGACGAACGCCCGGCCAGCGCCGCCAGCAGACCGGCGACGAAGGCATCCCCCGCCCCCGTGGTGTCGATGGGCGTCACCTTCTGCCCCACCCACTCCAGCAACTCGCCATCAAGGCGAGCCACCACCCCGGCCGCTCCCCGGGTCACCAGCACCAGCGCCGGACCAGAGAGCGTCGCGAGCCCGGCGGCCAGTTCATCCTCGCCGCTCAGCAGTTGCAGCTCTTCAATGGAGAGCTTGACCACGTCCGCCAGCACGATGACTTCGCGCACCAGCGGCAGCATCTCGGCGGGGTTGCCCCACACCTCGGGACGCAGGTTGGGGTCGAAGCAAACCCGCCCGCCTGCCGCCTTGATGGCCGCCATGGCCTGCAGGCAGCTGCCACGCACCGGTTCGTTGGCGAGCGCAATGGAGCAGGTGAGCAACCACTGACCGGCATCGAAGCGGGGCAACTCATCCGGGGTGAGGAACTGGTCGGCACTGGGGCGCACCATAAAGGTGAAGCTGCGCTCCCCCTCGTCATCCAGTTCTACCAGCACGGTAGAGGTGCGATGGTCTGGATCGAGCCGCAGCGCACCGATATCCACCCCCTCCCCGCTCAGGGTGTCGGCCATAAAGCGGCCGAACGGATCGGCACCGACCCGGCCGATAAAGGCCGCATCGCCGCCCAGCCGTGCCACGCCAACCGCCACATTGGCGGGTGCGCCACCCGGACACTTGAGGTAGTGCAACGCCCCTTCCGGGATCAAATCCACCACCGCATCCCCCATTACCCACACACGATTCGTCACCTTGCTACTCCACTGCTGCATCGGATCCACGGTCAAACCCGAACTCTGTTCTGTTGGCTGGCATTATCAGCTAAACCGTTTTAGCCAACCAACAGATCTCGGCACCGGCTGCCATTTTTGTGATCGGGATAACGAACTAGAACCAGGTTTCCATCTGTACGCCAAAGTTCCACTCGCCACCGGCGGTGAAGTTGCTCTGGCCCATGGCATCGTCGCTGGTGTAGTTGTCGAGCTCGGAGGACCAGTCCATCCAGCTGGCGAACACCCGCAGTTCGGGCCGCTCGAAGAAACCGGCGGTCTGCGCCTTGAAGGTGGGGGCGAAGGTGAGTTTGGTGAAGTTGCCGTTGACCGCCTGGCGTCCCTTGTAGCCCTTGGGATCAAAGTCCATGTACTGCCAGGCCGCCTCGTAGACCAGCTCGACGTTCTGGCTCAGCACCTGCGCCACCCGGGTATTGACGGTGAGCCAGCGGTACTCGTCCCCTTTCACGTAGCGATCCTGACTCTGCTCGGCCAGCAGAGCCGGAGCAAAACGCCAGCGCGGATTAAGATCGGTAGCGCCAAACACGGCGACCCGCACTGCATCGGCGTCCGGCAGCAGTTCGCTGTCAGAGCCCAGCCCCTTAACCTCGGCCCCCAACCCATGACCGTACAGCACCGCTGCCTTGGCAAAACCGGGGTTGAGGCCAAAAAAGCTCTCGCCGTGGTAGGCCAGCAGGGTGTGTGCCCCCTTGTCCGCCGCCTCGCTGCCCGCCCCCTTGTCATTGATGCGGGCGTCATTGTCCTTGGCCGAGAGGCCGTTCACCATCCACTGCCAGTTACCGACGCGGTTGTTCATGGTGAGGATGTAGCTCTCGATATCGGAAAGACCGCTGGCGCTGATGTCGCCGTAATCGCGGCCATAGAGGGAGAAGTTGGCCTTCCAGCTGTCGGCCAGCTGCACGTCGTAGACGCCGCCGCCGGTACCGGCCAGGAACACCACGTCGGAATCGAGCCAGTGGATGTCAAAGTTGTCCCGATCAAAGCGCTTACCCGCCCACAGCACTGCGTTCTGGAAGGGGCCGTCGAAGCTCGCCAGATTGCCGATCTCGGCAAACACCTGACGGGTATTGAGGCTCGAATCGCTGGCGGTCCAGTCGTTGCTGGTCTCCACCCCGTCCGCCAGCATCAGCTTGTAACGGGCCCAGCTGCCATCCTCGAAGGTCTGGGTTTTCAGCAGGTTGGCCTCCATGTAGGTGTCATCCTCGTTGCCAAGGCGACCGACAGCCCCGCCTACCGAACCAGCCGGGGTGATGTAGGGGCCGCCGCGCCCCCCGTTGCCATTGCCGTTGACCAGCAGGCCCGAGCGAGCGTAACCGTGAAACTCGAAGCCCTGGGCACCAGCGGTCTTCTCATCCACCTTCTGGCTGCGGTTGTTGGCCACCTGCGCCTGCTCGCTGGCCGCACTCGCCTTCACTTCCGCCTGACTGGCACGGCTCTCTGCCGCCTCGGCTCTCGCTTCAGCCGCCTGTACCCGCGCCTCCAGCGCCGCCAGTCTGGCTTCGACACTCTCACCTGCGACACTCGCCTGCGCCGCCCACAGCGGGCTGCTCATTCCCAGTCCCAGCGCTACCGCCAGCGCCAACTTGCTCTTGAACATCATCATCTTCCTCACCTGTCATCTGTGGCCCGGACGGGCGCTGTTGTTATCGACAGCCAGAGCATAGCTAAACCAATTTAGCTAACTCAATACGACAACTAAACCGTTTCAGCAACAGTGTGAGCGGGATAACATTTGTACAGCAGGAATTGGCGGGAGTTGTGAGGAGGATCCCTCATCAGGATCCACTCAATAGGGCGGATCCTGGCTAAACGGCGGGCAAAAAAAGAGCCGGCACAAGGCCGTAATGCCGATCAGTTAAGGATCCATTGACCGATCCTGCTGATGTGTAAAAATCCGAAACCTGTTGATTGGTTTCGGATTTTTTATGCGTATCGTACAGGCTCTCGACTTCCTCCACGCCAGCAATGCCGCTCAGTTTGAGTCACTCTCTGACCTCATTCCCCCCGAGCTCATCATGACGCTGTTCGGCGAAGAGGGCGTCGCTACCCTGCGCCGTCGCCGCATGCCCATGGAGCGCCTGGTCTGGGCCATCATCGGCATGGCCATCTTCCGCCACGTCCCCATGACCCAGCTGGTCAATCAGCTCGATATCCTGTTGCCCGGTGACCGTCCCTTTGTTGCCCCCAGCGCCTTCCTGCAAGCCCGCCAAAAGCTCGGGGACAAGAGCATCGAGCGGTTGTTTCACGAGACCGCCTCGCTCTGGCACCAGCAGGCCAATCACCCCGGCTGGGCCGGGCTGCAACTGCTCGCCGTCGATGGCGTGATGTGGCGAACCCCCGATACTCCGGACAATGCCGCTGCGTTTGCCAAACCCGGCACCCAGCATGGGGAGACTGCCTATCCGCAGGTACGTATGCTCTGCCAGATGGAACTCACCAGTCACCTGCTTGTTCAGGCTGCCATGGAAAGCTGCGCCGTCAACGAGATGGTGCTTGCCGAGCAGCTTATCGAACGCACCCCAGACCACTCACTGACCTTGTTCGACAAGGGGTTTTACTCCCTCGGCTTGCTCCACGCCTGGCAGACCACTGGCAGCGAGCGGCACTGGTTGCTGCCACTCAAAAAGGGCACGCAATACGAGGTGGTGCGCAAACTGGGGCGTCAGGATGTGCTGGTGCAGCTCAAGACCAGTCCACAGGCGAGGAAGAAGTGGCCGCAACTACCGGACACGGTGGAAGCCCGTTTGCTGACCCGCAGCCTCAACGGCAAGGAGCGCCAAGTGCTGACCTCGATGGTCGACCCGATGCGCTTTCCGGGAGCAGACATCGTCGAGCTCTACAGCCATCGCTGGGAAATCGAGCTGGGCTATCGGGAGATGAAGCACAGCCTGCAAAAACACCGATTGACCCTGCGCAGCAAGAAGGCGGCGGGGATACGGCAAGAGCTGTGGGGCGTACTGCTGGCGTACAACCTGCTGCGTAGCCAGATGGTGAAGATGGCGACGAGCCTGAAGGGATACACGGCGAGCCAGCTGAGTTTTCACATGGCGTCGGTCTATCTTATCCATGAACTGAGCTGCATGCCGTACCTGTCACCGGGGACTATCCCGAAGCGGGTAGCTGACCTGGAGAAACAAGCGGGACAGTTTGTGCTGCCGGAACGAAGGGAGCGAAGTTACCCCCGCTGCGTGAAGCCAAGGCCCCAGAGGTATAGTGTGAAAAAAGCCAATAAAAACAATGCCAGTCAGGCTTAACTGACTGGCATTAGGCACAAGGCCGGCTCTGTTTATTCGGGTGGCTGAAATCAGCTGGTCAGATCGTCGAAGAAGCGTTTCACCCCTTCGAAGAAGCCTTCTGATTTCGGCTTGTGGGTCTTGGCAGCGGCCCCACTGAACGACTCGTCCAGCTGGCGCAACAGCTCTTTCTGCTGCTCGGTGAGGTTGACCGGCGTCTCGATCACCACCTTGCACATCAGATCCCCTACCTGACCGGAGCGCACGGACTTCACGCCCTTGCCGCGCATGCGGAACATCTTGCCGGTCTGGGTCTCCGGAGTGACCTTGAGCTTGACGCGGCCATCCAGGGTCGGCACTTCAATCTCGCCACCCAGGGCGGCTGCGGTGAAGCTGATGGGCACTTCGCAGTAGAGGTTGTTGCCGTCACGCACGAAGATCTCGTGCTCTTTGACGTGCACCTGTACATACAGATCCCCTGCCGGAGCCCCCGCTTCCCCCGCTTCCCCTTCGCCGGAGAGACGGATGCGATCGCCGGTATCGACGCCCGCCGGAATTTTCACCGACAGGGTCTTGGTGCGCTGGTAGCGACCTTCACCGTGACACTTGCGGCACGGATCCTTGATGATCTTGCCGCGGCCGTGACAGTGCGGGCACGCCTGCTGCACTGCGAAGAAGCCCTGACGCATCTGCACCTGGCCGGAGCCGTGGCAGGTCGGGCAAGTCTGGGCACTGCTGCCGGTGTGGGCACCGGAGCCGTTACAGACTTCGCAGTGAACCAGGGTCGGCACCTTGATCTCCTTGGAGACCCCGCGTACCGCCTCTTCCAGCGTCAGCTCCATGGTGTAACGCAGGTCGGAGCCACGGGCCGGGCCACGACGGGCACCACCACGGCCACCGCCGAAGATGTCACCGAATACGTCACCAAACATGTCGGCGAAGTCGGCATTGCCGCCAAAGCCACCGTGGCCACCGCCACCCTGGCTCGGGTCAACACCGGCATGGCCGTACTGATCGTATCGGGCTCGCAGGTTGGCATCGGTCAGGACCTCGTAGGCTTCCTTGACCTCTTTGAACTTCTCTTCGGATGCGGCATCACCCTGGTTACGGTCCGGGTGATACTTCATGGCCAGGCGCTTGTACGCCTTCTTGATCTCGCGATCGTCGGCATCTTTCGCCACACCCAGTACTTCGTAGAAATCGCGCTTCGACATACTCATCCTGTGGTTACGCAGACGGGCGTTGGTTACCCAACGCCCGTGAATTCATTGACCAAGCCGATGGGCGAAGCGGACTTCGCCCATCTGGGTAGGGCTTACTTCTTGTCGTCTTTCACTTCTTCGAACTCGGCGTCGACTACGTCGTCGTCAGCCTTGGCAGAAGAGGAGGACTGACCGGCATCAGCACCGGCTGCGCCCTGGGCCTGAGCCTGCTGCTGGGCAATTTCCATCAGCTTCTGGGACGCTTCCAGCAGAGCCTGCTGTTTGGCTTCGATGGCAGCCTTGTCGTCACCCTTGAGGGCCGCTTCCAGTTCGCTCACCGCGGCTTCGATCTTGCTCTTCTCGTCGGCAGGCAGGGCTTCACCGGCTTCGGTGATCTGCTTGCGTACGGAGTGGACCAGACCGTCAGCCTGGTTGCGGGCATGCACCAGCTCTTCGAACTTCTTGTCCTCGGCCGCGTTGGCTTCGGCTTCGCGTACCATGCGCTCGATCTCGTCATCAGACAGACCAGAGGAGGCCTGGATGGTGATCTTCTGCTCTTTGTTGGTCTCTTTGTCTTTCGCAGAGACGTGCAGAATACCGTTGGCATCGATGTCGAAGGTCACTTCGATCTGCGGCAGACCGCGCGGTGCCGGACGGATGCCTTCCAGGTTGAACTGGCCCAGAGACTTGTTGTCGCTGGCGCGCTTGCGCTCACCCTGCAGCACGTGAATGGTCACGGCAGACTGGTTGTCTTCGGCAGTGGAGAACACCTGGGACTTCTTGGTCGGGATGGTGGTGTTCTTCTCGATCAGCGCAGTCATCACGCTACCCATGGTTTCGATACCTAAGGAGAGCGGGGTGACGTCCAGCAGCAGTACGTCGGTCTTGTCACCGGACAGTACGGCGCCCTGGATGGCAGCACCCATGGCCACGGCTTCGTCCGGGTTGACGTCTTTACGCGGCTCTTTGCCAAAGAACTCGGCAACGGTCTTCTGAACCAGCGGCATACGGGTCTGACCACCAACCAGGATCACGTCGTCGATCTCGCCAACTGCCAGACCGGAGTCTTTCAGGGCGACACGAACCGGCTCCAGAGAGTCCTTCACCATGTCTTCTACCAGGGATTCCAGCTTGGCGCGGGTCACCTTGATGTTCATGTGCTTCGGACCGGTGGCATCTGCAGTGATGTACGGCAGGTTGACGTCGGTCTGCTGGGCAGAAGAGAGCTCGATCTTGGCTTTCTCGGCGGCATCTTTCAGACGCTGCAGAGCCAGCTGGTCGTTGCGCAGGTCGATGCCCTGCTCACGCTTGAACTCGTCTACCAGATAGTTGATGACGCGGTTGTCGAAGTCTTCACCACCCAGGTGGGTGTTACCGTTGGTCGCCAGTACTTCGAAGGTGGTTTCGCCTTCAACTTCGTCGATCTCGATGATGGAGATATCGAAAGTACCGCCACCCAAGTCATAGACGGCAACCTTGCGCTCGCCCTTGACCTTGTTCACGCCGTAAGCGAAAGCAGCTGCAGTCGGTTCGTTGATGATGCGTTTTACATCCAGACCGGCGATGCGACCGGCATCCTTGGTGGCCTGACGCTGGGCGTCGTTGAAGTAGGCCGGAACAGTGATAACTGCTTCGGTTACCGGCTCGCCCAGGTAGTCTTCGGCGGTCTTCTTCATCTTTTTCAGCACTTCGGCAGAGATCTGCGGCGGTGCCATTTTCTTGCCCTTCACTTCAACCCAGGCATCGCCGTTGTCAGCTTTGGCGATGGCGTACGGCATGATTTTCAGGTCACGCTGCACTTCTTCATCTTCAAAACGACGACCGATCAGACGCTTGATGGCGAACAGGGTGTTTTTCGGGTTGGTGATGGCCTGACGCTTGGCCGGCTGACCAACCAGGATCTCGCCATCATCGGCATAGGCAATGATGGACGGAGTAGTACGATCGCCTTCTGCGTTCTCGATCACGCGAGCAGTGTCGCCATCCAGAATAGCGACGCAGGAGTTGGTAGTACCCAGGTCAATACCGATGATTTTACCCATTTGACGAATCTCCAAATACTTTGAATAAACTGGCGAGGAACTCGCCTTAATGCGTTAACGGCTAGGTGGGGGCTGCCAATCTGGCTTTCAAGCTCCCGGCATCAAATTTTTTGTGCCGCCGCGGCCTTGCACCCTATATGGGGTCGCCAGACGCAGCTTCAAGCCCCAACCCTAAAAAACCACACCCTTTGTCATGGTTGCGCGGTCACGTTGAGCCGTGAAACCGGGCAAAATGAACAGGTGCTGCACTGCGAAACAAAAAGCCCGCCACGGGGCGGGCTCGGGTACCCACAGCCAATCAGTCGACCGCTTTGGCGATCATCACCATGGCAGGACGGATCACCCGACCGTTGAGGTCGTAGCCCTTCTGCATCACGGCAATCACGGTGTTCGGCGCCACATCGGCACTCGGCACCATGCTCATCGCCTGATGGGCGTTGGGGTCAAACGGCTGGTTGAGCGGGTCGAGCGCCACCAGACCGAACTTGGCGACGCCGCTCTGCATGGATTTCAGGGTCAGCTCGACCCCTTCGATCATCGGCTTGAGGGCTTCGTTCTCCTTGTCGGCCAGTTCGATGGCGCGCTCAAGGTTGTCCAGCACCGGCAGCAGTTCGCCTGCGAACTTCTCCAGGGCGAATTTGTGCGCCTTCTCGACATCCAGCTCGGTACGACGGCGCAGGTTCTCCATTTCGGCGGCGGTACGCAGGGCGCGTTCACGCTCTTCCGCCGCCTTCTGGATGGCGGTTTCCAGCTGCGCTTCCAGTTCGGCAATGCGGGCCTGCTCGGCTGTCACTTCACTGTCTACATCGGTCGGCTCGACTGGCTGGACTTCCACTTGCTCCATCGCTTCAACCTTTTGCTCTTCGTGGTTCATGACATCTCCAATTCCGGGGTTACTTATGAGGGCCCTGACGTCAGGTTGAGCGACCGGACGACAACAGACCGACTATGTTGGCGCTATTATGGGGATGCATCCCCGGCTTTCAAGGGGTAAAAGGTCAATCAGGGTGGATGATCTGCCGCAAGCGGCTGTTTCTTGGCGTTGCAGCTCACCCTTTAGCCAGCTGACTCAATGGGATAGCTGCCCCCGTCACACGGGAGAGCGTCACAAGCGGAGCAAAGCACTGTATACTGGCCCGCAATACTCATCCCAGACCCGACAGACTATGGATTCTCCGTTCAAAACCATCGCCCTGATTGGCAAACCCCACCATGAGGGGGCCAACCAGACGCTGACCGGCCTGCATCAATACCTGACCGCCCGCGGTTTTCGGGTACTGGTCGAGAGCCGGGTCGCCCAGACCCTGAGCATCCTCGATGAAAACGTGATGGATCTGGTGCAGCTGGGCCAGTTGGCCGATCTCGCCATCGTGGTCGGCGGCGACGGCAACATGCTGGGAGCGGCGCGGGTGCTGTCGCGCTTCGATGTGGCGGTGATTGGGGTCAACCGGGGTAACCTCGGCTTTCTGACCGACCTCTCGCCGCAGGATTATCTGCTGCCGCTGGAGCAGGTGCTCTCCGGTCACTACAAGAGCGAACACCGCTTCCTGCTGGAGGCTTCGGTCTATCGCCACGGCGAGCGCAAGTCGAGCAATCTGGCGGTCAACGAAGCGGTACTGCACCCCGGCAAGATCGCCCATATGATCGAGTTCGAGGTCTATATCGATGGCAGCTTTATGTATAGCCAGCGCTCGGACGGCATCATAGTCGCCACCCCGACCGGCTCCACCGCTTATTCCCTGTCAGCGGGCGGCCCCATCCTCACCCCCAAGCTCAACGCCATCACGCTGGTGCCCATGTTCCCGCACACCCTGAGCAGCCGCCCCATCGTACTCGATGCCGACAGCGAAGTGCGGCTGCTGGTTTCGCCGGACAATCAGGATGACGCCATGCAGGTGAGTTGTGACGGCCAGGTGACGCTGGCGGTCCACCCGGGG
Source organism: Aeromonas sp. QDB62 (assembly GCF_027705695.1). NCBI lineage: Bacteria > Pseudomonadati > Pseudomonadota > Gammaproteobacteria > Aeromonadales > Aeromonadaceae > Aeromonas > Aeromonas sp. QDB62. The sequence goes on from NZ_JAPDCD010000007.1 coordinate 123,832, forward strand.
GACGAGATCCTGATCAAGAAGAGTCACCACCAGCTTCATCTGGTGCATCCCCTCGACTACAGCTACTTCCACGTGCTGCGCAACAAGCTCGGCTGGGGCAGCAAGCTGTTTTAACCGGCTCTGACCGACAATGACATTGCCAGAGAGGGCGCCTGAATTGGCGCCCTCCTCCATCCTTTCGTGACAACGTCACTCTGCACTCTCATATCAGTACCGCGATCCAATCATCACTACCGCATTCTCATAGCCATGCCGCACTGGTGCCCCCTTCCTGTGTTAAAAATGGCGGCACCCTCTTTACTGTATATAAGACCAGTATATACTGGATGCATACACAGTAATGTTGACCTATACAGGATGAGACCATGCTGACCCAGCTGACCGTCAACAACTTCGCCATCGTCAAGTTTCTCGAACTCGATCTGCAACCGGGCATGACCTGCATCACCGGTGAGACCGGCGCCGGTAAATCCATCGCCATCGACGCTCTCGGTCTCTGCCTCGGAGAGCGGGCCGAAGCAGGCATGGTGCGACCCGATAGCGACAAAAGCGAGGTCAGCGCCCGCTTCCTGCTCGACAACAACCCGGCCGCCCGCGCCTGGCTCGCCACCAACGAGCTGGAAAACGAAGGTGAGTGTATCGTGCGGCGAGTCATCTCCGCCGAGGGTCGCTCCCGCAGCTATATCAATGGCGTGCCCGTCCCCCTCACCCAGCTCAAGAATCTGGGCCAGCTGCTGGTCAACGTACACGGTCAGCATGCCCACCAGATGCTGCTCAAACCCGACTATCAGCTCGCCCTGCTCGACGGTTATGCCGGTCACCATCTGCTGCTCGACGAGGTGCGTCAGCACTATCAGCAGTGGCGCCAGCTGCAAAACGAGCTGAACCGGCTCAAGGCCGAACAGCAGCAGCGGGAGGCCCGTCGCCAGCTGATCGAGTATCAAGTGCAGGAGCTGGACGAATTTGCCCTGCAGCCGGGGGAGTTTGAAGAGATAGAGGAGGAGCACCAGCGTCTCGCCAACGGCACCGAGCTGATGCAGGAGTGCGGGGCTTGTCTAGATCTGCTCTATGACAACGAAGAGACCACCATCGCCGGCCTGCTGCAATCGGCCGTCGATCGGGCAGAAGGGCTGGTCAGCATGGACAGCCGTCTCACACCGGTACTGGAGATGCTGAACGAAGCCCTGATCGGGGTGCAGGAGAGCCACAGCGAGCTGCGCAGCTACCTCGATCGACTGGAGCTGGATCCCGAACGTTTCAACGAGCTGGAAGCCCGCCTCTCCAAGGCGATCAATCTGGCCCGCAAGCACCACGTCAAACCGGTGGATCTGGCCCAGCATCATCAGGAGCTGGCCTCGGATCTCGCCCGCCTCAACTCCGACGAGGAGCGGTTAGAGGGGATGGAAGATGAGCTGGCCGAGGCCCGTCAGGCTTTTGTCCAGGCCGCGGAGGCCCTGAGCCAGAGCCGTCAGCGTTACGCCCAGGAGCTGGGCGCCAAGGTGACCAGCAGCATGCACGAACTGGCGATGCCGGATGGCCGCTTTGCCATCGAGGTGCGCCCCGATGCCCAGAGCAGCCTCTCCCCGCTAGGTATCGATCGGGTGGAATTTATGGTCACCACCAACCCGGGCCAACCCATTCAGCCGCTTGGCAAGGTGGCCTCAGGCGGTGAACTGTCGCGCATCAGCCTTGCCATCGTGGTGATCAGCGCTCGCAAAGTCTCCACCCCTACTCTCATCTTCGACGAAGTGGATGTGGGGATCAGCGGCCCGACTGCCGCCGTGGTGGGCCGCCTGCTGCGCCAACTCGGCGAGTCCACTCAGGTGATGGTGGTCACTCACTTGCCTCAGGTGGCAGGCAACGGCCACCAGCATATGGTGGTGAGCAAGCATACCGATGGCAAAACCACCGAAACCCGGATGGATGCACTCGACCAGAATGCCCGCCTCAATGAGCTGGCACGCCTGCTCGGTGGCGACCAGATCACCGACAACACCCTGGCCAATGCTCGCGAGCTGCTGCGCCGTTGAATCAGGCCAAAACGCCGATTTGCAGCGATGGCGACTGACAGGGCTGACCGAACATGCTGACTTCGCAGGCACAGGCGAGCGCCATAGCCTCCACAGTCAGCAATAGCCAATAGCCAATAGCCAATAGCCAATAGCCAATAGCCAATAGCCAATAGCCAACTGTGAGCACCGAACTCGCGTCAGGATTACCGACCCAGATCAATAAAATGGCGAGTTAGGCGAAGCTGGCAGCAACATGGGCGTGGATCCGGTTGCCTTCATGTAGCGGATTTCGCATAGTGTTGCCCCCCTTTATGGGTATCCAATTGTGAGGCTTTGTCTATGATCCACGTTTTTGGTCACAAGAATCCTGATAGCGACAGTATCTGCAGTGCGCTGGTTATCACCGACTGGCTCAATGGCCAGGGCCATCAGGCCACCCCATGGCGTCTGGGTGACCTGCGCACCGAAACCCGTTTTATTCTGGAGCAGGCTGGCGTCAGCGAACCCGAGCTGCTGACCAAAGATCTGACCGGTGAAGATGTCTGGCTGGTGGATTTCAGTGATCTGGAACAGGGCCCTGCCACACTGGCACAAGCCAATGTACTGGGTCTGGTGGATCATCACCGTCTCGGCACTCTGGTCACCCAGTCTCCGCTGGATGCCTGGATCCGTGCCGTCGGCTGCACCTGCACCATCGCCTTCGATCTGCTGAGTCAGCAAGGTACCGTGACCCGCAGCCAGGCTCGCCTGATGCTGGGTGCCATCATGAGCGACACACTCTGTCTCACCTCGCCGACCACCACCGAGCATGACAAGATCGCTTGTGAGCGTCTGGCTCCGCTGGCCGAAGTATCACTGGCCGAGTTCGGCCAACAGCTGCTGATGGCAAAAACCGACCTGAGCGGTCTGACTCCGGCTCAACTGCTGCAGCAGGACGAGAAAGCGTTCCAGGCGGAAGGTTGCAACTTCATCATGAGCCAGATCGAAGTGGGCAGCGAGCAGCAGCTTGCCGAGCAACTGCCAGCCCTGCAGCAGGAGATGGCCCAGCGCGTGGCGAGCGAAGGGCTCGACTTCTTCGTGCTGATGGTCACTGACCTGACGGCTGCCGCCAGCCGCATCTACTTTACCGCGCACCCGAAAGTACCGGCCCAGTCCAGCTACCACCCAGGCTTTGTCAGCCGCAAGAAGCAGGGCCTGCCCTGGGTGATGGATCTGCTGGCCAAGGCCTGATCCACCCTCACCATCACCTATGCCACAGCCCTGCCCCTGCGCAGGGCTTTTTCATCGCCACCGCCAGCCGCACTCTTGCCCTACCTTGCTGACTCTCTCGCCCACCACTGCGGTCGCTCGCTGACTCCTTTTCGGCGTATTGCCGTTAACGCCATCACTTTGCTTACATATTTGCGGCTGTTATTTATCTGAATGAGCGTAAAACCCCGTCCTTTCAGGGCGGGGATATAAGCGAGTTGACATCCTCCCCGCCCTAAAGGACGGGGATTCCTACTGCGGTTAGGCGATTACGCTTAATTCGCTTCGGTGGGTTCCTGCTGCTGGCGGCCTTATTGCACCACTCACTTCACAGGCTAACTGGGCGTGTCCCGCCCTTAACACATTGATCGCGCCGACTAGATCGGCGTTTTCTTTAAAATCACACTCCACACATTCGAACGTAGCTTGTGTTTGACGATTATCAGCCGAGATATGCCCGCAACATGGGCACGTTCGGCTGGTGTTCTTCGGCGGCACCGCTATCAAATGCCCGCCATTCCAAGCCAGCTTGTAGTCGAGCTGACGCCGAAACTCGCCCCAGCCTTGATCTAAAATAGCCTTATTCAGGCCCGACTTGGCTCGCACGTTGCGCCCAGGCGTGTCAGTTGTGCCCGCCGCTGACTTGGACATATTTCGCACCTGCAAATCTTCGACACATACCAGCGCGTGGTTTTTGCTGATGGCGGTCGAGATCTTATGCAAGTAGTCGCGGCGGGCACTGCCGATATGAGTCTGGATGCGCTGAATACGGGCTTTCGCTTTCTTCCAATTGCGGCTGAATATGACTTTGCGGCTCATCGCCTGCTGTGCTTTGCGCAAGGCTTTTTCGTGAGCCTTGAAGCTGTTGAGTGGGTCTTTGTGGCTGCCATCTGACAGGGTGACAAAGCGTTTAATCCCCATATCGAGGCCAACAGCTGTGCCTTGATGAACGGGCACATCAACCTCTCGCTCGGTCTGGATAGCGGCATACCACTTACCGCTTGATTGGCTCACGGTGATGTTCTTGATCACCCCGAGCACATCCCGACTGTTGCGGTAGCGTAGCCAACCCAACTTAGGCAGGAACAGACGGCTATTGGCCTGATCGAGCTTGAAACCTTGCGGATAGCGGAAGCTATCGGATAAACCCTTCTTTTTGAAGCGAGGGAAATCGGCGCGTTTGGCGAAGAAGTTAGTGTAGGCTCGCTCCAGATCTTTTAGCGTTTGCTGCAAGGGTTGGGAGGGCGTTTCGGCAAGCCAAGCGGTTGAGTCTTCCGACTTCCATTGGGTGAGCTGTTTACACAGCTCCGCATAGCCGAGCTTCTTCTCGCCCTGTTCAAAGCGCTCCTGCTGCAACGCCAGCGCCTTGTTGAACACGAAACGGCATGAACCAGCGAAGCGGCGCATTCGCAGCTGTTGCTGGCCGTCTGGCCGAAGTTCATATTTGAAGGCTTGAAGTCGTTGCATGGCTATAATATACTTTGGTCTATGAGCAAAATCAATGACATTAGAACTGGCAGACACTGCGTTTTCTCTATGCATGTTCATTTGGTCTTTGTGACGAAATATCGCAGAAGAGTATTCGACAATGCCGCCATCGACCGCCTTAGAGAGCTGTTCTCCAAGATCTGCGCTGACTTTGAGGCAGAGCTAAAAGAGATGGATGGAGAGGTTGATCATGTTCACCTGCTGGTGAATTACCCGCCAAAAGTGGCAGTATCGGCGCTGGTGAACAGCCTAAAAGGGGCATCCAGTCGGGTGCTGCGAAAAGAGCGGCCAGACATCGCCGCCAAGTTCTACTACAAGGGCATGTTGTGGTCGCCATCTTACTTTGCATCGAGTTGTGGCGGCGCTCCGATAGAGATCATCCGGCAGTACATCGAGCAACAGCAAACACCTCATTAACCATGGAACGGCTACGCCATTCACACCTTATATCCCCGCCATGAATGACGGGGCTTTACGGTGCTTTTGGGTAAAATATCTTGATATCCCACATTAGCTGCGCAAGCATGTAATGATGACAAAGCGCGCCTACAAATACCGTTTCTACCCCACCTCTGAACAAGCTACATTGCTTGCTCAGACGTTCGGCTGTACCCGATTTGTCTATAATCACATCCTTCGCTGGCGTACCGATGCCTTCTATCAGCATCAGGAAAAAATCGCTTACACCCAAGCCAACGCCAGATTGACCGCACTCAAGAAAGAGCCCGAATATCTTTGGCTCAATGATGTGTCCAGCGTCCCGCTCCAGCAAGCATTGCGTCACCAACAGGCGGCATTCAAAAACTTCTTTGAAGGGCGAAACAAGTACCCAACTTTCAAAAGCAAGCACCATAAGCAATCGGCCACTTTGACCGATGCCGCATTTAAGTATCGGGAAGGTCAGCTCTACATGGCAAAGAGCAAGGAGCCGCTGGCTATCCGCTGGAGCCGCCCGCTCCCCTGCGAACCCAGCACCGTTACAATCTCCAAAGACGCAGCTGGCCGATACTTCGTCTCCTGCCTCTGTGATTTCGACCCCGAGGCGCTGCCCATCACACCCAAAATGGTCGGCATTGATCTCGGCATAAAAGACCTATTTGTAACCAGCAATGGAAATAAGGTCGACCATCCCCGTCACACGGCAAAATACGCAACCCTGCTTGCCCGCGCCCAGCGCCGCCTGAGTAAAAAGAAACTCGGCTCCGCCAATCGTGCCAAAGCCAAAGCCAAGGTTGCCCGTATTCACGCCAAAATCTCCGATTGCCGACAGGACAACTTGCACAAGCTGTCCCGCACACTGATTAACGAGAACCAAGTTGTGTGCGTTGAATCCCTCAAGGTGAAGAACATGATCCGCAACCCCAAACTGGCAAAGGCGATAGCCGATGCGAGTTGGGGTGAGTTTGTGCGCCAGCTGTCGTACAAGGGCGAATGGGTGGGGCGCTCGGTGGTTGCCATAGACCAATTTTTCCCCAGCTCAAAACGCTGCTCTTGTTGCGGATACACACTTTCAAAATTGCCGCTGTCAGTGCGTGACTGGGAGTGCCCTGAATGCGGGGAACACCACGACCGTGACCACAATGCGGCCAAGAATATTCTTGCGGCGGGGCTCGCCGTTAAAGCCTGTGGAGAGAATGTCAGTCTGGTGTAACGCATGTTACCTCAGCAGTTCTCGTTGAATCAGGAAACCCGGTTAGGTGACTAATCGGAATCCCCTCCCTTTAGGGAGAGGAGGATGTCAACAGGGCTTTGCTGCAGGATAATCGCCGCGCACAACCTTTTCCGTTTCCATTCAGGTGATCGATGAACATAACCCCCAAGCAGAGAACCCTGGCCATCACCATGCTGATCGCCGTGGTGCTCCTCGGCTGGCTGCTCTGGCCCAGTCAACCACCCAAGGCGATGCTGACCGCTCAAGTGACCCGCGAGGATATTGCCCAAACTGTACTGGCCAGTGGTGTGCTGCAGGCCGTGGAGCAGGTGGATGTGGGGGCCCAGGTCTCCGGTCAGGTTACCAAGCTGGCCGTCGAGGCTGGTGATCAGGTCAAGCAGGGAGACCTGCTGGCCGAGATCGATCCCCTGATTGCCCAAAACAACCTCAAGACGGCCGAAGCGGAACTTGCCAGCAATCGCGCCCAGCTCAAGATCAAACAGGCGCAACTCAAACAGAACGAGCTCGCCTGGCGGCGCCAGCAACAGATGTTCAAGCAGGAGGCGAGCTCACGGGCCGATCTGGAGAGTGCCGAGGCACTGCTGGCTGTCACCCGCGCCGAACTGCAAAACAGCCAGGCCAATATCGACAATGCCCTGATCAAAGTTGATCGGGCCAAGACCGAGCTGGGCTACACCAAGATCCTGGCGCCGATGGATGGCACCGTCATCAGCATTGTGACCCGTCAGGGCCAGACCCTGGCTGCCAGCCAGACGGTGCCGACCGTGCTCAAGCTGGCCAACCTCGAGACCATGACGGTCAAGGCGCAGATCTCCGAAGCCGATGTCACCAAGGTCAAAGCCGGCATGCCAGTCTATTTCACCTTGATCGGCGATCCGGATACCCGCTATCAGGGTACCCTTCGCGCCGTGGAGTTAGCGCCTACCAACATCAACGATCAGGCCACCACAGGTACCACCACCAGCAATGCGGCTGTCTACTACTACGCCCTGTTCGATGTACCCAATCCCGGCCATACCCTGCGGGTGGCGATGACCACCCAGGTGACCATAGTGCTCGGCGAGCGCAAGCAGGTACTCACTGTGCCGCAAACCGCCCTTGGCAAGCAGCTGGCCGACAACGAGTTTGAGGTGACTCTGGTCAAGGAGGGTGATCAGAGCGAGACCCGCACCATCAAGACCGGCATGAAGGACGAGATCCGCATTGAGGTGATCAGCGGGCTGACCGAGAAGGAGGAGGTGCAGCTCAATCACGGCGCCCCCGCCGCCAATGATGATATGGCGGTGATGCTATGAGTGAGCCCCTGAGCCAGCTGCCGTTGATCCAGCTGAAAGGGGTCGAGCGACGCTATCAGAGCGGCGACAGCGAGGTGACCGTGCTCCACCCTCTTGACCTCACTATCGCGGCAGGAGAGATGATCGCCATTGTCGGCGCGTCCGGCTCCGGCAAGTCGACCCTGATGAACCTGCTGGGTTGTCTGGATAGCCCGAGCAGCGGTCAGTATCTATTTCGCGGTCAGGACACCGCCACCATGGATGCGTTGGCGCTGGCCCGGCTGCGCTGCCACCACTTCGGCTTTATCTTTCAGCGCTACCACCTGCTGCCCCATCTCGATGCCGCCGCCAACGTGGAGATCCCCGCCGTCTATGCCGGCACCAACCGCCCGGATCGCCAGGCGCGTGCGCGCCAGCTGCTAGACAGACTGGGACTGCGCGATCGCAGCCACCATAACCCGGGTCAGCTCTCCGGCGGTCAGCAGCAGCGGGTCAGTATCGCCCGGGCACTGGCCAACGGCGGCGAGGTGATCCTCGCCGATGAACCGACCGGCGCGCTGGATAGCCAGAGCGGCAAGGAGGTGATGGCGATCCTCAAGGAGCTGCACGCTCAGGGTCACACCATCATTCTGGTCACCCACGATATGGACGTGGCCAGCCATGCCGACCGAATCATCACCCTCAAGGATGGTCGGGTAGAGCAAGATAGCGGCCCGTGCCAAACGGCCGCGCTGGCCCCAACCACCAACATCGCACCCAATAAAGGAGCCATGAGCCACGACTGGGATCGCTATCGGGAAGCGGGACGCATGGCGATGCATGCCATGCTCGCCCACCGAATGCGCACCTTCCTCACCATGCTCGGCATCATCATCGGCATCGCCGCCGTGGTTAGCGTGGTCGCCCTTGGTCAGGGGGCGCGCGCCAAGGTGATCGACCAGATCAATGCAATGGGCACCAACACCATCGAAATCTTCCCGGGCAAGGGGTGGGGCGATGAGAAGATGGCCAGCATCCAGACCCTCAACAAGGGGGATCTCGATGCCCTGCTGGGGCAACCCTATCTTGCGGGTGCCAGCCCCGAGATTGGCAGCTCTGGCCAGTTGCGCTATCGCAACAAGACCAACAGCGGCAACGTGACCGGAGTCGGTAACGACTATTTCAAGGTGAAGGGGATGACGCTGGTCAGTGGTCGCTTACTGGAGTGGCAAGATATCCAGCAGCGTGCTGCCGTCGCCGTGGTGGACAAGAAGAGCATCACCAGCCTGCTTGGCAAGGATGATCCGGTCGGCAAGGTGGTACTGGTCGGCACCCTGCCGGTACGGATTGTCGGGGTGGTCTCGCAGGAGACCGGATTCGGCCCCACCAGCCAGTCGGTCAATATCTGGCTGCCCTACAGCGCGGTGATGAGTCGCCTCATCTCGCAGCACCACTTCAGCCAGATCACCATCCGGGTCAAGGACGGGGTACAACCGGCACTGGCCGAGCAGGCGGTGATCGAGCTGATCACCAAGCGCCACGGGGTGAAGGATTTCTTCACCTTCAGCAGCGACAGCATCATCAAATCGGTGGAGAAAACCACCGCCACCATGACCCTGATGGTCTCGGCCATCGCGGTGATCTCGCTGATCGTCGGCGGAGTGGGCGTGATGAACATCATGCTGGTGTCGGTGGTGGAGCGCACCCGCGAGATCGGCATTCGCATGGCCGTGGGCGCCCGCCAGTCAGACATCCTGCAGCAATTCCTGATTGAGGCCGTGATGGTCAGCCTGCTGGGGGGGATCTTCGGCGTCGGCCTCTCTCTTGGCATTGGCGCACTCTTTTCACTGCTGGTGGACTCCATCAAGATGCAGTTCTCGCTCTTCTCCATCCTGATGGCCTTTGGCTGCTCGTCACTCATCGGGATCCTGTTTGGTTACCTGCCGGCACGCAATGCGGCGCGACTCGACCCTGTTGTCGCACTGGCGAGGGAATAACAATGCACAAACTCTCCTGGCTGGCTCTCTGTATGGCCCTCAGCGGCTGCAGTCAGCACAGCACCTATCAAAGACCCGAGCTGGCGCTTGCCCCCACATGGCAACAGGCAGACGGCGCCCGACTGGCTGCGCAGGCTGGCCCCTGGTGGCGAGAATTTCATGATCCCCGGCTCGACAAACTGGTCGACGCGGTACTGGCCGCTAACCCGGACATGCGTGTGGCGGCCCTCAAGCTTAAAAGTGCCCGACTGGGCGCCGAGCAGGCCGATACCAACCTCACCCCTTCGGTCAATGGCACTATCGGCGCCAGCGGCAACAAGGATCTGAAAACCGGCAAAGGCACCAACAGTCTGGGTCCCTCGCTGAGCCTCAGTTACGAAGTAGATTTGTGGGGCAAGCTCGCCTCGGTGCGAGATCAGGCAAGCTGGGAGGCGGCGGCAAGCGAGCAGGATCTCGCCAGCACCCGACTGCTGCTGATCGGCAATACCCTGGAGCAGTATTGGCAGCTCGGCTATCTCGGCTCTGCCATCGCGCTCGGAGAACAGCAGCTGGCCAACCTGACCCGAACCGAGCAGCTGACCCAAACCAAATACCAGGCTGGCGCCATCACCCGGCTCGATCTGGCGCAGGCACGCCAACAGCTGGCAGGTAAACAGGCCGAACTTGCCTCCCTCAAGGGTAACCGTTCACCGGGACGGTGTTGACAGCACCAACTCCTCCGGGAACGGGTAGTCGGTTTTCTCGATGCAGGACCT